>NZ_LPVS01000083.1:0-52081 GCF_014843905.1 Mesorhizobium silamurunense
GTGTAACCCATCTATCCGGAATGAACTGTCACCCATCTCTCGGGAAGGGCAAATTTTTTCTAGCTCTCTGACCGGGACGCGGCTGCCGCCCTCGCTCCACCGCTTGACTCCATCATCAGTCCAGACTAATCATAAGTCATGACTGTTGATAGCGCACAACTCGCGGCCCTGGGCGACACCACCCGCAGGCAGATTTTCGAGCTGATCGCGGAGCGGCCGAGTTCGGTGGTGGAGATCACGCGGCAGGTCGCCGTGTCGCAGTCGGCGGTGTCGCAGCATCTGAAGGTGCTCAGGGATTCGCGGCTGGTGCGCGCGGAGCCGAAGGGCGCCAGCAACGTCTACCACATCGACCCGCACGGGCTTGGCCAGATGCGCGCCTGGCTCGACCGGTTCTGGAGCAAGACGCTCGCGGCCTACAAGCTGGCCGTCGAGACCCCACCAGAGGAGTCATCATGAACACCCGAGTCCCCATTGCGTCCGTGAAAAAATCCGTCGTGGTCGAGGCGCCGATCGAGCGCGCCTTCAAGGTTTTCACTGAAGGCTTCGGCAGCTTCAAACCGGCCGAGCACAATCTGCTGCCGGTCAAGATCGCCGAGACGGTGTTCGAGCCGCGGGTCGGCGGCCATGTTTATGACCGTGGCGTCGACGGCAGCGAGTGCCGCTGGGCCCGCGTGCTGGCCTATGAGCCGCCCAACCGCGTGCTGCTCAGCTGGGATATCAGCCCGCAATGGCGGATCGAGACTGATCCGGCCAAGACCAGCGAATGGGAAGTGCGGTTCATCGCCGAAACCACGGAGCGCACCCGCGTCGAGCTTGAGCACCGCAATCTCGAGCGCCACGGCCAGGGCTGGGAAAGCGTGCGCGACGGCGTCGACGGCGATCAGGGCTGGCCGCTCTATCTGGAGCGCTATGCCGAGGTGGTGGCGCGGCAGGCGTGAGGCAGCCTGGCGATCGAGGGAGCTTGGGCTTGCACGGTCGAGTTCCTTCGCGCCCCCCTCTGTCCTGCCGGACATCTCCCTCGCTTGGGGGGAGATTGGCAGCTTCGGCGCCGGCTCTCCGTTTGCAACGTTGGAGATTGGCGAAAACATCCGAGCGCGTGATCTCCCCCCAAGTGGGGGAGATGCCCGGTAGGGCAGAGGGGGGCGCTGTCCCGCCGACGATCGACGATTGGGTCTCTTTCCACCCAAAGCAGCGGCCGGAGAGGGGGTGGCGCTGCCGTAGGCGATCGCTCACCCCAGCGTCTCGCGTATCGCCGCCGCCAGCCGCTCCACGCCTTCCCGCGTCTGCGCCGCATCACAGGCCGCGTAGCCCAGCACCAGCCCCTGCGTCGCCGCCGTGTTCTGGAAATATTTCGACAGCGGCGAAACGTTGATGGCCCTCTTCGCGGCGGCTTGGCTGACCTTGATGTCGTCGATGCCCTCCTTGAGATACCCCACCACCTGGATGCCGGCTTCGGCTGGGGAGAGCGTGATCTCGTCGCGCAGGCGTTCGGTCACGATCTCGCGGAAAAGCTGGCGGCGCTGGGCGTAGATGCGGCGCATGCGCTTCAGGTGACGGTTCATGTGGCCTTCGGTGATGAAGTCGGCGAGCGCTGCCTGCAGCAGCAGCGGCGCGAACTGGCCGGTGGTGGAGAGCGCGTTGACGATGCGGCCCGCAAGCTCGATGGGCAGCACCATGAAGCCGATGCGCAGCGCCGGGAACAATAGCTTGGCGAAGGTGCCGACATAGATGACGCGGCCGGAGCGGTCCATGCTCTGGATCGCCGGCACCGGCCGGCCTTGAAACCGGTATTCGCCGTCGAAATCGTCCTCGATCACCCAGCTGTTAGCGGTCTCGGCGATGTCGAGCAGGCGCAGCCGCTCCTCCATGCGCATGGTGATGCCGAGCGGATGCTGGCAGGCCGGCGTCACATAGATGAGGCGGGGCGAAAAGTCCGGCGCGTCTAGACCGTGATGGCGTTTCGTTGAATCGCCATCACGGTCTAACTCTTTGTTGGAGCATGATCTTTCTCCGAAAACCGGTTCCCACTTTTTGCTTTCGCTGACCTTCGGTTCGGGATCATGCTCTAAGCGCCAACCGCGCTCCTGGTCGACCGGGATGGGCAGGATCAGGGCGCCGGCCACGGTGAAGGCGGCCTTGGCGCCGTAATAGCCGGGCTCCTCCATCCACACCGTGTCGCCGGGATCGAGCAGCAGGCGGGCGAGAAGATCGAAGGCGGCCTGCGCGCCGGTGGTGATCACGATCTGCTCCGGCCGGCAGCGCACGCCGCGCGCGGAGAACAAATAGCCGGCGATCGCCTCCTTCAGCGCTGGGTGGCCGGTGACGTCATAGGTGCCGAACAGGGTTTCGCCGCCATGGCTGGCGCGGCGCGCGACCAGCCGGCCCCAGACGCCGAAGGGAAAGCTCGTCGCATCCGGCATGCCGGGGTGGAAGGCAACTTGCCCCGGCCTGCCGTGGTGGCAGGGCTGGCTAAGCAACGCCTCGCCGCGCCGGGAGGGCGCGCGCAGCGGCACGGGCGGCACTTCCGCCGGCGCCTCGCGCGGGCCATCGGGCAGGTCGACGATCACCGGGCGGGCGCCCTGGCGGTTGGCGAGGTAGCCTTCGGTGACGAGCTGGTCGTAGGCCGAGACGATGGTGTTGCGGCCAAGGCCGAGCTCGGCGGCTAAAGCCCGCGTCGAAGGCAGCTCCGAGCCCGGCGCCAGCGCGCGGTTGCGGATGATGGCGACGAGGCCATGGTAGAGCTGGCGCGACAGATGCTCGCCGCTCGCCCGGTTCACCGCCAGCATGTCGAGCGGGAAGGCCTGGGGTTTGGGGTGGAGTCGCATGTTTCTACCTCAATCGCATGTCGAGCACGCTCGCCTTCCAGGTCGAGTTCTTTCGCGCCCCCCTCTGTCCTGCCGGACATCTCCCCCTCAAGGGGGGAGATTGGCAGCTCAGGCGCCTCGCTCCTCCTTGCAATGTTTGCGATTGGCGAACCAGGCGCCTCGCTCCTCCTTGCAATGTTTGCGATTGGCGAAAGCCGGCGCGACGTCCGATCTCCCCCCTTGAGGGGGAGATGTCCGGCAGGGCAGAGGGGGGTGCCTCGCGCCGACGATCAATGTTTTCCAGATTTCCATCTCGTCCCCCATCCTGCCACAGCCGCCGGCGGACACAACTGGTTCCTTCATTTTCCGCAAAACTGGCCCTCGCGATGGAGACAGAGCGGCGTAGACTTGCCCGTATGACGTTGGGGGTAAGACGTCGAGGCAAGACATGTTTAGGCAAGGCCTGGGAGGGCGTCTCGCCAAACGAAAACGGCAGGGCTTTGCATCGCCCGCCCCGAAGCCATTTCCCTCCCGAAAGCGAACACCCTGCAGCCTTTTCGGCCGCGGGCGGAAAGCGAGCAATGACGACAGTCCGACTTGGCATCAACCCGATCACCTGGACCAACGACGACGTGCCGGAGCTCGGCGGCGACACGCCGCTCGAGACCTGCCTCAGCGAAACCGCGGACGCGGGCTATGCCGGCACCGAGCTTGGCGGCAAGTTTCCGCGCGAGGCTCGCACGCTCGGCCCGATCCTCGACCATTACGGGCTGGCGCTGGTCTCCGGCTGGTATGACGGCCGCATCTGCGAGCGGGAGGTGAACGAAGAGTTCGAGGCGATCCGCCCGCATCTGACGCTGCTGCTCGACCTCGGCGCCAGACATGTCGTCTATGCCGACACCTCGCGCGGCCGCCATGGCGCCATCCACGATCCAATCTCGCAGCGGCCGAAGCTCTCGGCCGATGAGTGGAAGCCCTACGGCGAAAAGATCACGCGGCTGGCCGAACGTTTTGCAGACTTCGGCGTCGGCATGGCCTTCCATCATCATATGGGCACCATCGTCGAGACCGACGAAGAGATCGACAGGCTTATGAAGACCACCGGCGAGGCGGTCGGGCTGCTCTACGACACCGGCCACTCAGCCTTCTCCGGCGGCGACCCGGAAAAGCTGCTGCGCCGGCATGTCGGCCGCGTCGTCCATGTCCATTGCAAGGATGTGCGACCGGCGGTGCTGAAGAAGGCACGTGACAACGACATGAGCTTCATGGGCGCGGTGATGGAAGGCATCTTCACCGTGCCCGGCGACGGCGCGATCGACTATGCGACGCTGCTGAAAGTGCTGGCGGACCACGGCTATGCCGGTTGGCTGGTGGTGGAGGCCGAGCAGGATCCGGCCAAGGCCCATCCGCTGACCTACGCGACGATGGGCTATCGCAACCTGCGCGACCTCGCCCGAAAGGCCGGGTTCACGGTCGACGAGCGGAAGGGCTGAAGGCAGAATGGGGCGCCGGGGAAGGCGATGAGTTCGGTCCTGTACAGAAGCGTGGTCAAGAATTTCGGCGCGCTCAACGTGCTGCGATCGCTCGACCTCGCTGTGCCGGACCACAGGTTCCTCGCGCTCCTCGGCCCGTCGGGCTGCGGCAAGACGACGGCGCTGCGCATCCTGGCCGGGCTCGACATGCCGACCGCCGGCAAGGTCTTCATCGGCGAGCGCGACGTCACCCGGCTGCAGCCGCGCGACCGCGACATCGCCATGGTCTTCCAGAGCTACGCGCTCTATCCGCAGATGACGGTCGCCGAAAACATCGGCTATCCGCTTTGGATCCGCGGCACGCCGCAGGCCGGGCGAAAGGCCAAGATCGGCGAGGTCGCCGCCATCCTCGAAATCGGCCATCTGCTCGATCGCCGGCCGCGGCAGCTCTCTGGGGGCCAGCGCCAGCGCGTGGCGCTGGCCCGCGCCATCGTGCGCGACCCGGCGGCCTTCCTCATGGACGAGCCGCTGTCCAATCTCGACGCGCGGCTGCGGCTCACCATGCGCGGCGAGATCAAGCGGCTCTGCCAGCGCCTCGGCGCCACAACCATCTACGTCACCCACGACCAGGTCGAGGCCTTGACGATGGCGGACCTCGTCGCCGTCATGCATGGCGGCGAGCTGCAGCAGATGGCGCCGCCTATCGACATCTACGACCGTCCGGCAAACCGCTTCGTGGCCACCTTCGTCGGCAACCCGCCGATGAACATCCTGCCGGTCACGCTCTCCGAGCAAGGCGTGATGGCTGGCGGAAAGATCGTGGCGCTGGAGCGGACGCGGCTCACCGCATGCCGCCTGGCCGAGATCGTCGAGATCGGGTTGCGCCCGGAAGACTGCAGCGTCGCCCAACCCGGCGAACCGGGCGCGCTGCCCGGTGAGATCTATGTCGTCGAGCCGATGGGCAACGAGACGGTGGTCAATGTCCGCCTCGAAGGCGGCAACGTCTCGGTACGGGCCGGCCGCGATTTCAGGGGCGCGGTCGGCGAAAGCATCGGCGTCGCCTTCGACCCGGCGAACGCCTGTTTCTTCAATTCGGCCGGCTCCACCGCCGTCCACAGGGTCCACTGCAATGGGAGAGAGAAATGATGCATTCCAGCAGACTTACTCGCCGCTCCGTCATCAAGGGCGGGCTCGGCCTGGCTTTGGCCACCACGGCCCTCACCACGCTCGGCCTGCCGATGCCGGCACGGGCAGCCGGCAAGAAGGTCATCATCGGCGCCTTCGCCGATGGCGGTCTGACGCCGTTCAAGCAGAAGATCATCCCGCAGGCCAAGGAAGCCGGCTTCGACATCGAGTTCCTCGAGGACGAATACGGTGTCACGCTCGAAAAATGGTTCGCCGACGCCCAGAGCGGCGCCGGCCAGTATGACCTCTATCTGCTCGACGATCCCTGGGTGCCGCAGTTCGGCGCCGCCAACGTGCTCGAGGATCTCGGCGCCGGCGGCATCGACGGCTCCGACAAGGACTGGATCGGCTCGATGATCGACATGGGTTACTGGCCGCCGCAGAAGGGGCCGCGCGTCAAGGGCTTCGAAAGCGCCAAGCCGACACTGATCTGCGTGCCTTTCGTCGGCGACCTGCAGACGCTTACCTACCGCAACGACGTCTTCACCGGCGGCGCGCCGAAGACCTGGGACGAGGTGATCGCCAAGGGCAAGGAAGGCGTCGCGGCCGGCAAGATCAAATATCCGGTCGTCTTCCGCGGCGTTTCGGGCAATCCGATCGTCACCAGTTGGTATCCGATCTTCCTGTCGTTCGGCGGCTCCTTCTTCGACGACAAGTGGAACCCGATCTTCAATTCGGCGGAAGGCAAAGCATCGGCCGATTTCTTCGTCGGAACGATGAAGCAGAACGCGCCGAGCGGCGTGGTCGAGTTCGACTCCGACCAGGAGGGCGCCGCGATCCTCGGCGGCGATGCCGGCGCCATCATCCAGTATTCCGGCAACGCATTGAAGGCCGACGATCCCGCCCAGACCAAGGTGGCCGGCAAGCTCGATTTCGGCGTCGTGCCGAAGCAGCAGTCGGCGATCGCCCAGATGGGCATCTTTATCGCCGGCGTGCCGAAATCGGCGCCCAACAAGGCGAACGCGATCGAGTTCCTGAGGTGGTACGTCAGCGCCGAAACGCAGGCGAAGCTTGCGGAAGCGGGCTCGATCCCGGTCAAGCGCACCGCCTTCGGCGTCGCCAAGCCGGGCAACAGGCTGATCCCGGTCGCCCTGCAGCAGCTCGACGCCGGCGCGCTGCCGAGGCCCCGCACGCCGGACTGGGCGAAGGTCGAGGAACTGCTCGGCATCGAGCTCAACAAGGCGCTGCAGGCCGGTTCCGGCGGCGGTGCCGCGTTGGACAACGCCGCCAAGCAGGTCAAGGACTACCTGACCACGGCCGGTTACTACTGATGCGCGGCGCAACGCAGGCACGCAAATATCGCCTGCAGGGGGCGGGGCTCGACCTCGCCCTGCCATATCTCATGCTGGCGCCGGGCCTGATGATCGTGCTCGGCGTGCTGGTCTATCCGCTCTGGGACGGACTCAGGGCCACCACCAGGGCCTACCGCTACGGCTCGCCGATCTCCGATGTCGGCCTGCAGAACTATGTGCGTCTGTGGAGCGACGCACAGTTCCTGAATTCGCTCTGGGTCACCGTGAAGTTCGTCGCGCTGTCGGTGTCGATCGAAGCGGTGCTAGGCTTTGCGCTGGCCTTGTTCTGTCTGCGGGAGTTTCAGGGCATCCGCCTGCTCAGGACCGTGCTGATCATTCCGATGGTGGTCACGCCGGTCGTCGTCGCCATCGTCTTCAGGCTGATCTACGCCAGCGACGCCGGCATGCTGACGGCGCTCTCCGAGGCCATGGGCGGCGGCGCGGTGCAGATCCTCGGCAACCCCGTCAACGCCTTCATCGGCCTCGTCGTTCTCGACGTCTGGGAATGGACGCCGCTGATGTTCCTGATATTGCTCGCCGGGCTGCAGTCGCTGCCGCACGAGCCGTTCGAGGCGGCGCGCGTCGACGGCGCCGGCGCCTGGCGGGTGTTTGCCGACCTCACCTTCCCGATGATGCGGCCGGTGCTTGCAGTCGCCATCGTGCTCAGGACCATCGACGCCTTCGGCACCTTCGACCAGGTCTTCGTGCTGACGCGCGGCGGGCCGGGCGAGGCGACCAGGCTGGTTTCGATCTACGGCTATGACACCGCCTTCAAGTTCCAGCAGACCGGCTATGCGGCGGCGCTGTTCGTGACCATCGGCCTCGTCGTGCTGGCGCTCGCCTTCAGCGCCATCCGGCTGTTGCGAAGGGTCGATGCGTCATGAACACCCGTCTGGCACGCATCCTGACGACGATCTTCGTGCTGGCCGTGGTGCTTTTGCCGATCTACTGGCTGGTCTCGACCTCGCTCAAGTCCAACCGCGAGATCACGCAGGAAGGCACGCTCTACCCGCACGTGCCGACGCTCGACAATTACGTCAGGCTGTTCACCGAAAAGCAGTTCGGCTCCTATCTCACCAACTCGTTGGTGGTGACCTTTTTCTCCGTCGCGATCGCGCTGGTGGCCGGCGCCATGGGCGCCTACGCGATCGTCCGCTTCCGCCTGCCTTTCGCGATGGAGAGCAAGGTCGGCCTGTTCCTTCTGACGCTGCGCATCATCCCGCCGGTCGTCATCCTGATCCCGGTCTACCTGCTGATGCTCAGTCTCGGCCTGCTCGACACCTGGCTCGGACTGATCGCCACCTACACGGCCTTCAACGTCACCTTCTGCGTCTGGATGATGGAAAGCTTCTTCCGCGAAATCCCCGTCGATCTCGAGGAGGCCGCGATGGTCGACGGCGATTCGCGATTCGGCGCCTTCCGCCGCATCACACTGCCGCTCGCGGCGCCCGGGCTCGCGGCAACCGCCATCTTCGCGGTGCTGGTCACCTTCAACGAGTTCCTCTTCGCGCTGGCGCTGACGGCGACGCCGCGCGCCATGACCATGCCGCGCGGCACCGCGACGCTGATCGGCCGCATCGATACCGACTGGGCCTCGATGGCGGCAGCCGGTGTCATCGGCGCGCTGCCGATCGTCTTCTTCGCGCTCTTGGTGCAGCGCCATCTGGTGCGCGGTCTCACCATGGGCGCGGTGAAATGAATGCCGCTCAGGCAACATGAACCGGCCGTTCCGCGAACGCGCGACCTGACAGGAAAGTCGAACGCATGATGGATGTTTGTCTGTTCGGAGTGGGGCTGATCGGCCGTGTGCACGCGGGCAATCTCGCGCGTCATCCAAGGGTGCGGCTGCGCTACATCGTCGACCCCAGTCGCGAAGCGGCCGCCAAGGTCGCTGCCGTTACCGGCGCTGAGATCGCCGAGACCGAGGCCGTGATGAACGATCCGTCGGTGAAGATGGTGTTCATCGCTTCGGCGACGCGCACGCATGCCGAGCTCGCCATGGCCGCCGCGGCGCACGGCAAGGCGATCTTCTGCGAGAAACCGATCGATCTCGACCTCAAGCGCACGGACGAGTGCCTGGCCGCGGTCGAGAAAGCGGGCGTGCCGTTCCAGATCGGCTTCAACCGCCGCTTCGATCCGAGCTTCCGGGCGCTGAAGGAGCGCCTTGCCGCCGGCGAGATCGGCGCCGTCGAGCAGGTCATCATCACCAGCCGCGACCCCGAACCCGAAACCGAGGAAGCTCTGGCCGGGGGCGGGGGCGTCTTTCGCGAGATGACCATCCACGACTTCGACATGGCGCGCAATCTGCTCGGCGAGGAGCCGACCGAGCTCTTTGCAACCGGATCCTCGCTGGTGGCGCCGCAATACAAGAAGCTCGGCGACTACGACACGGCGATGTTCATCTTGCGCACCGCGTCCGGCCGCCAGTGCCACATCAACAACAGCGTCAGGGCCGCCTATGGCTACGACCAGCGCATCGAGGTGCATGGCGCGGACGGCATGCTGCAGGCCGGCAACCGGCTGCCGACATCGGTCGAGATGTCCGGCGCCGGAGGCATATCGCGCGACAAGCCCTACTACTTCTTCGTCGAACGCTACGCAGAATCCTACGCCGCCGAGATCGACCACTTCATCACGTGCGTGGAGACGGGCCGCAAGCCCGACGTGACCGCGAGCGACGGTCGCAAGGCGATGATCCTTTGCGATGCAGCGCTTGCTTCCGCCAAGTCAGGCAGGTTCGAGCCCGTCGGGCTCTGACTGAACGGTTTCCATTGAGGACCAGGAGCCTTCCCCATGAAGATTGGCATGATCACCGACAGCCTGGGCAACCTTTCCTTTGACGAGATGCTGCGTGCCTCGGTCGAGCTTGGCCTGGAGACGCTGGAGTTCGCCTGCGGCAACTGGTCGTCGGCGCCGCACATCGATCTGCAGGCGATGCTGGACAGTGCTTCCACGCGCACGGAATTCGCAGCCAAGGTCAGGGATCACGGGCTGACGATCGTAGCGCTCAACTGCTCCGGCAATCCGCTGCATCCAGGGCCGCAAGGCAAGCAGCACCATCAGGTGACCGAGGATACGATCCGGCTTGCGAGCCTGATGGGGATCGATCGCGTGGTGATGATGTCCGGGTTGCCCGGCGGCCCGGGCGATGCCAACCCCAACTGGATCATCACCGACTGGCCGCCCGAATGCGCCGACATCCTGCGCTACCAGTGGGACGATTGCATCATTCCCTACTGGCGCGATCTGGTGAAGTTTTCGAACAATCTCGGCATTAGGAAGCTTTGCCTGGAACTGCACGGCCATCAGGCCGTCTACAATGTCCAGATGTTGTTCAGGCTGCGCGAGGCCGTCGGCGAAACGGTCGGCGCGAACTATGATCCGAGCCATCCGCTCTGGATGGGCGCCGACCCTATTGCCGCCGTGCGCAAGCTTGGCTCGGCAATCTACTATGTCCACGCCAAGGATACGCGCATCGAACCGATACCGGCGGCCATCGACGGTGTGCTCGATGCGCGTCCGCCAGACCACTATGCGGAACGGGCCTGGAACTACATCACGTTGGGCTACGGCCATGGCGAGACCTGGTGGCGGCAGTTCTGCACCGCGCTGAAGCAGGTCGGCTACGACGACGTGCTCTCCATCGAGCACGAGGACATGATGCTGTCGCCGATGGAGGGCATGCGCAAATCCGTGGCGTTGCTGCGCAACGTCGCCATCAATCTGGCTTGAAGGGGGGGATGCAAAGCGCTCGGCGACGGGCCGCCGGGCCGCCCGCGGCTCATCAGGCTACTTGCGCTTATCGGATTCCCAGCTTCCGCAGCGTTCGCGATGCGGTGCGCGCTCAGCTCAGATCGCGCTAAAAAATCAGGGCACAATCCCCCGGCAGGCCCAGGCGACATTGGCGAACGACCTCGGGCCGTCGGAACGGCCGGCCTGATAGGCGTCGCGGACGGCAGCTTCGACGCGCTGCCGCTCGGCCGCGTCGAGCGTGGTCATGTATTTGCCGAGCGGCCCTTCGCCGGCACCGATCGGCGCCCAGTAATCGTTGAAATTCTCATAATCCATCCGGATCATCAGCTCGGTCTCGGTGACGTCGGCCAGCCCTTGTTCGACAAACGTCCGCTTCATCTCGCCGGGCTGCATCATCGGCTGAAAGCAGTAGCGATTGCGCATCTGGCGGCCGCTTTCGCTCAGCGCCGCCACCGTGTCGATCATCATGCGCATGCCCGGCATGCCGCCGAGATGATCCCACACCACGGCCGCGACCACGCCGCCCGGCCGCACCACGCGGCGCATCTCGGCCACCGCCTTGCCGGTGTCCGGCACGAAGTGAAGCACCAGCAGCGCCAGTGCACGGTCGAACATGTCGTCCGCGAAAGGCAGCGCCGTGGCGTCGGCCTGCTGGAAGGTGATGCGCGGATCGGTGTTGCGCTCCTTCGCCGCCTGGACGAAGACCGGCGAGAAGTCGATGGCCTGGATCTCGGCAAGATCGGCGGATTTCACCAGCTCGAAGGTCAGGCTGCCGGTGCCGCAGCCGACGTCGAGGATCTTTTCGCCGCCGGCCACGCCAGCGAAGTCGATGAACTTGGGCGCCAGCCTGCGGCTCCAGCGCCCCATGAGCTGCTCATAGCCGGACGCTTCGTGAACGGTAAAGATCGACGCCATCGGAACCTCCCATTGATGAGCTCAAGCTAAACCTCGACGCAAGCGCTGCATAGGCGCACGCAATCGGCGTCGCCGGCAGTGAGGATACCGCGGCGCGGACCAGCGCTTATGTGGACGACTTCACGGTCGTCACGCGGTCGCAGACATTCCAGCTTAGCGGTGGGTTTTTGCGAACGGATGTCTTCACGCCGATGACGCCGAGAGCGTATCGAATATCCCCTTCGCCTCGGCGACAAGCGCATGCATCAGCTCTCCCGCAGGAAGCTCTCGGTTCAACGCTGCCGCCTGTCCGTAGAGATGAAACGCGAAATCTAACCTTGCATGATCGGCATCGCCGAGCGGAGCGGTTAGAGCGTACATTTGCGGGAAATCCGGAAGGGGCGTCCGGCTCTCCTCCATCTCCAGGGCGTAGCGCGTGCGTTTCGCCCGCGCGGCACGGCCCGAGAAAGCATCGGTGACCATCGTGTCCGTATCCGTCGCGGAGCGGATCAGGGCGCGGCGCGGTGCGTCCGTGCCGGCTTCGTCGCAGGACAGAAAGCCGGTGCCGATCTGCACGCCGCTGGCGCCAAGAGCGAAAGCAGCCGCTATGCCTCGGCCGTCGGCAATGCCTCCCGCGGCAATGATCGGGAGCTTGACGGCGTCGACGATTTGGGGAACCAGCGCCATCGTTCCTACGCCGTCACCCGGACCGCTCGGGACGTGAGAGCCGCGGTGGCCTCCAGCCTCCCATCCCTGGGCAATGACAGCATCGGCTCCACAGTCGGCAAGCTTGCGCGCCTCGGCGACGTTCGTCGCGGTGCTGATGATCACGATCCCAGCCTGCTTCAGCCTGGCGACCTTGGCCCGTCCGGTATACCGAAATGGAAGCTCACGACCGGCGGGCGGATCTCGAGCACCAGGTCAAGCTTTTCGTCGTCGAAACCCGGCCCGATCGGCGGAAGCCTTGCCGGCGGCTCGCCGAGGGAAAGCTCCCTGTAGTATAGCCGCAATCTGTCGATGGCCCGCGCCAATACGGCATCGCTGGTGCTGGGTTTCGGGTAGACGAAGAAATTGAGATTGAACGAACGCTCGGTCGAGACGCGCATCTGGCGTGCAACGTTGCGCAGGCCGTCCGGCAGCATCGACGCGCAGCCGAGCGATCCCAACCCGCCGGCATTGCTCACCGCCGCGGCGAGTTCCGGCGTTGCCGAGCCGGCCATCGGAGCCTGGATGATGGGATGCTCGATCTTCAGCAGATCGCAGAGACGGCGGTTCGGCCACATGAGCGTCTTTCCTGTGTCGAGGAAGGGGCATACGCCCACCCAGCATAGGCCTGCTCAGGGCCCGGTCACCGGAATTGTGCGGGCACGCTCCCCACGCTCTCCCGCTCCACCAGCGGGCATTCCAGCTTGGTAATGGGGTAGCGGCCGTGACCTGGAGTCGGCGGCGTCTCCAGCTGCTCGATCGCCCAGTGGCCCATGGCCAGATGCGGCAGGATCGACGTGGTCAGCGGCGGGAAGAGGTGGCGGGCGATCTCCTCGTCGTCATAGCCGACCACGGAAATGTCCTGCGGGATGTGCAGGCCGGCTTCCTTCAGCGCCTCGTAGCAGCCGATCGCGGTGCGGTCGTTCTGGCAGAAGATCGCGGTCGGGCGGTCCTTCAGGGCAAGCAACTTGACGGTCGCGGCATAGCCGGCGCTGGCCGACCAGTCGCCCTCGACCACCAGCTCCGGATCGAAGGGGATGTCGGCGGTGGCGAGCGCGCGGCGATAGCCTTTCAACCGGTCTTGCGCCGCCTGCATCCAGGGCTCGCCGGTGATGGTGGCGATGCGGCGGTGGCCATGGCTGATCAGATGCCGGGTGGAGCTCTGGCCGCCCGCGATCTCTGAGGGCACCACGGCCGGGAAAGCATAGTCGGCGGTGTAGCAGTTGAGCAGAATGACCGGGATATCGAGACTGTAGAGAAACTCGGGCGCCGTGATCTCGCGGGTGAAGATGGTCATGTAGATCAGCGCCGAGATGCCGCCTCGCGTCAGCGCTGAAATAGCGCGCGGCTCCATCTCGGCATCGCCCATGGTCTGCGCCACCAGGAGAACGTTGCCTGCGTTCCACGAGGCCTGGCGCGCGCCCTCGATGGCGACCACCGCCTCGGGGCTGGTGGCGAGCTGATCTACGGCAAAGCCGATGATGCCATCCAGCCCTTCGAAAGGCATCACCGGCGGGCGCAGGGCGGAGAAGACTGGCGGCGAATAGCCGAGCGCTCTGGCGGCCTCGATCACCCGGTCGCGCGTCTGCTGCGACAGCCTGATGCCCGGCGAATTGTTGAGCACGAAGGAGACCGTCGCCTGCGAGCAGCCGGCCGCGCGCGCGATGTCGGTCATGGTGACACGGCCCTTGGGCTTGGCGGACGGCTTGCGGCGCCTGGACGTTTCCGGAGGATCGCGCAATTCCGTCGGTTCACTCATGGTCGTTTCCCAAACCCTGCCGGCTGTTAAGCAAAGGCCGGCGGCAACGGCAAGATGCTCCGGCGCGGCGTATTTATGGGAATCGCGCCTTGGTTATAACTATTATCATATCCGACACCTTCGGCGCCAGCCACATCCCACCTGTCGACGAAACAAGCTGAAAAAGGTCAGCGAAGCTGACGATCCCGCCAGATTTGGCATGATGACCGCCGCTGCCATTCCTCCCCTGCCAACTAGCGGCTTGTCTCTTCGCACCCCCGTGAAAATGCGCGCCTGGGTGCCATAACTAATACTCTTTACTAATATCGGTAAGCGTTCTACTGTCAACTCGTTCGCAACTTGGCTGGAGCCTTCCGGCCAATAGCGGCAGTGGAGCGAGCGTGCGCCAGACGGAGGGAATGTCGCCGGAAGGGCAGCCTCGTTTTCACGAAAATGTCAGACAAATCGGACTATTTACGAACGCCAAATCTGTGTCTAGTGTCTTGGTCGCGGCTGGATTGGCGCCGTTCTTAAGTTGCCAGACCTTGGGCAAGCCCCTTGAGGAGGAGGGCGTCCAGGCCGCAGCCGAGACATCAGCGATGAGTTTCAAAAGGGAGGTTGAATATGAAATCTGTGATCCGTAACGCATCGGTCGCCGCGGCGGCCCTGTTGCTCGGCCTGTCGGCGAGCGCGATCGCTCGCGCCGACGACAAGCCGACGCTTGCCTTCGTCGTCAACGGCGCGTCCGACTTCTGGAAAGCGGCGGAAGCCGGCGTGAAGAAAGCGCAGGGCGAACTGCCCGACTATACTCTCGAGCTCAAATATCCGGAGCAATCGTCGGTCGCCATCCAGCAGCGGCTGATGGACGATCTGGTGACGGCCGGCGTCAAGGGCATCATGGTGTCCGCCGTCGACCCCAAGACCTCGACCGACGGGCTGAACAAGATCGCATCCGAGACAGCACTGTTCACCACCGACAGCGATGCCCCGCAGACCAAGCGCGTCGCCTATATCGGCTCGTCCAACGTCGACGCCGGCAAGCAGGCGGCCGAGATCGCCAAGAAGGCGATGCCCGACGGCGGCAAGTGCCTCGGCTTCGTCGGCCTGCTCGGCGCCGACAACGCTAAGGAGCGCATCCAGGGCATGAAGGACGGGCTCGCCGGCAGCAAGATCGAGCTGGTCGACGTGCGCGGCGACGACATCGACCAGGCGCGCGCCAAGAAGAATGTCGAGGACGCGCTGGTCGCCAGCCCCGACATCACCTGCATGGTTGGCTTCTACTCCTACAACACGCCGCGCATCTACGAAGCGCTGCGCGACGCCGGCAAGCTCGGCCAGATCACCGTCGTCGGCTTCGACGATGATCCGATCACGCTGGGCGGCGTCAAGGAAGGCACCGTTGCAGCGACCGTCGTGCAGCAGCCGTTCGAATGGGCCTATCAGGGCATGAAGCTGATGGCCTCCTACCTCAAGGGCGACAAGTCGGGCATTCCGGAGAACGGTCTGATCATCGTGCCGACCAAGATCATCGGCAAGGACGACGTCGACGCCTACGCCGCGAACCTGAAGGCGATGGCCGGCAAATAATCGATAAACAGTTGCGCCGGCTCAAGGTCCGCCTTGAGCCGGCGTCCGTATTGACGGGCCTTGGCTAGCCCGTCAGTCTGTAGCCCACCGGCTGCTATCAGGCGTGATGAATTACTCCGAGACATCCTTCGCTCAATCGACGACCGCTCCGTTCCTGAGCCTCGAGGCCGTGCGCAAGACCTATCCCGGCGTCGTGGCGCTGGACGGGTTCTCCATGGAGGTCAGGCCGGGCGAGGTGATCGGCCTGGTCGGCGAAAACGGCGCCGGCAAATCGACCCTGATGAAGATCCTCGGCGGCGTGACGCGACCGGACAGCGGCACGGTCACCGTCGATGGCGTCGCGCACGAGGGGCTGACGGTCGAGGGCAGTATCGGCTCCGGCATTGCCTTCGTGCATCAGGAGCTCAATCTCTTCGAAAACCTCGATGTCGCCGCCAACATCTTCTTCGGCCGCGAGCCGCTGAAGGCCGGGCCGCTGAGGCTGGTCGACCGCGCGAAATTGCGCGAGATGGTGGCCCCACTCTTGAAGCGCGTCGGCGCCAATTTCTCGGCCGACGCGCCGGTCGCATCGCTCTCGCTCGCCCAGCAGCAGATGGTCGAGATCGCCAAGGCGCTGTCGATCAGGGCGCGGCTGGTTATCCTCGACGAGCCGACTTCCAGCCTGCCGATCGCCGAGACCGAAAAGCTCCTCGACGTGATCAAGGGGCTGAAGGCGGAAGGCATCAGCGTCATCTTCATCTCGCACCGCCTGCACGAGGTCGAGCGCGTCGCCGACCGCGTCGTGGTGCTGCGCGACGGCATGCTCGCCGGCACGCTGCCGAAGGACCAGATCAATCACGACCAGATGGTCAAGCTGATGATCGGACGCATGCTGAAGGAGCGCGAGAAGGCCTCGGAAGCGGGGCGCGCGCCGGGGCGCGTCGCGCTCTCGGCGGATGCGGTGCGCACTAGCGCCTATCCCGACCGCCCGGTCGATCTCGAAGTCCGGCGCGGCGAGATCCTCGGCCTTGCCGGGCTGGTGGGCTCGGGGCGCACAGAACTTGCGCGCGTGCTGTTCGGCATCGACGAACGCCTCGGCGGCAGCGTCACGCTGGAGGGCAAGACGCTCAATGTCCGATCCGCCGCCGACGCTGTGGCGAGCGGCATCTTCCTCGTGCCTGAGGACCGCAAGCTCACCGGCATCCTGCTCGACCTCTCGATTGCTGAAAACATTTCGTTGCCCAATTTGCCGGCGCATGCGAAGCGCTCGCTGGTCTCGACCGGCGCCGAGATCGCCACCGCCGAGAAGCAGAAGAAGGACCTCGGCATCAAGGCGCCGTCGGTCCTGACCCGCACCGGCACGCTCTCGGGCGGCAACCAACAGAAGGTGGTTTTGGCCAAATGGCTGGCGATGAACCCCAAGGTGATGATCCTCGACGAACCGACGCGCGGCATCGACATCGGCGCCAAGGCCGAGATCTACGGGCTGATGCGAGCGCTGGCCGACGCCGGCGTCGCGGTGCTGATGATCTCCAGCGACATGGAAGAGGTGATCGGCGTCTCGGACCGTATCGCGGTCATGCATGAGGGGCAGATCTCAGGCATTCTCGACCGGGACGATTTCAGCCAGGAGAACGTGCTTTTGCTGGCGGTGGGCAAGAAGCCGAAGCTGGCGCATGCCGCTGGAGGAGCGCAATGAGCAAGAAAGATCTCGGCCTGCTGGTCCTCATCCTGGTGGTCGGCGCGGTGGTGACGGCAATCAACCCGCGCTTCCTATCGACGATCAATCTCGCCAACACCTCCAACCTGGTCGCGCTATTCGGCATCCTTTCGATCGGCCAAGCCTTCGTCATCATCACCGGCGGCATCGAGCTTTCGGTCGGTTCGCTGGTGGCGCTGCTCGGCACGCTGTTCATCGACTTCATCGCCGTGCGCGAGATGGATTGGCCGCTGGCCTTCGTGCTGATCATCGTGCTCGGCGCCATCATCGGCTTCGTGCATGGCTGGCTGATCACGCGGCTGAAATTGCAGCCTTTCGTGGTGACGCTCTGCGGCCTGTTGATCTATCGCGGCGTAGCGCGCTTCTACACCGCCGACGGCACCGCCGGTTTCGCCTTCGGGCAGAATTTTCCAACGCTCGAATATCTGACTGCGGGTCGCTCCGGCGGCTTGCCAAACAGCTTTATCGCGCTGATCGTGATCGCCATCGTCATGTGGGTGGTGCTGCACCGCTCGGTGTTCGGGCGCTACCTCTACGCCATCGGCAAGAACGAGGAAGCGGCGAAATATTCGGGCATCCGCACCGGGCGCGTGGTGATCGCGGCCTATGTCATCTGCGGCGTGCTGACGGCGCTGTCGGCGATCTATTTCGCCATGTACACACGCTCGATCTCGCCGGCCAGCCACGGCCAGTTCTACGAGCTCTACGCCATCGCCGCGGCGGTGCTCGGCGGCTTCTCGCTGCGCGGCGGCGAGGGTTCGCTTGTGGGCGTCATCCTCGGCACGGTGCTGCTGCAGGAACTGCAGAACCTGGTCAATCTGCTCGGCATCCCTTCATCGCTCAACTTCGCGGTGATGGGCGGGGTGATCCTGATTGGCGTGCTGGTCGACCAGCAATGGGGCGTGTTCCGCGCCCGGCGCCGGATGATAGAGGCCGCGCGCCGGGACGTCGCCGGCGCACCGGCGGAATAGCCTTAGATAAGGTCGGACAGGTCCGAAAACGCCATCGCCTTGCGCAGCACCTCGGCGAAACGCTCGCCGGCGATGTCTTTCGCGCCGCTGTTGTCGATCGAGGTCACGTCCGGTCCGGAAAGCGTCACGCTGGTGCTGCGCGCCAGGCGCGCCAGCACCTCGCCGCGCGATTCACGGCCGCGCGCCGCCAGCCGCTCGGCGAGGATTTCGGGCGCCGCGGTGATCTCGACCACCGTCAGATTGGCATAGCGCTCGCGCAACGCCGGGATGACGGCGCGAGAGACATTGGCCACGGCCACGTGGCCGTTGGCGACTGCCCAGTCGACGTCGGCGGGCAAGCCATAGCGCAGGCCATGCGCGTCCCAGCAGATGGCGAAGGCGCCATCTGCCTCCGCCTCGGCGAAGGCGGCATCGGCCAGCGTGTCGTGGTCCTCGCTGGCGGAGTCGCTCGGCCGGGTGATGACGCGGCGCACGAATTCCAGCCGGCTCTCGTCGGCAAAACGCGCCTTGGCGTAGCCGATCACCGTGTCCTTGCCGGCACCGCTCGGGCCGACGACCGCGACGAAGACGCCGTTGCGGATCGGGAGCGTTTCGGTGAGCTCGCGTTCGATCGACGCCGAAACCATCATGCGACACGCCTCCCCTGGCGCCAGACGGTGCGCACCACCGGCACATGCTCGTCGACGCGCACACGCACGAGATCGGCGCGCCGGTCCGGCTCGACGACGCCGCGGTCGGTGAGGCCGACGGCGTCGGCCGGATTCTTCGACACCATGGCGACCGCCTGCGGCAGCGAGATGCCTTCGACGACATCGCCGAGGAAGAAGGCCGCCTGGATCAGGCTGAAAGGGATGTAGTCGGACGACAGGATGTCGAGCAGGCCGTCGCCGGCGAGCGCCCTGGCCGAGACGTTGCCTGAATGCGAGGAGCCGCGCATGACGTTGGGCGCGCCCATCAGAACGCCGAGGCCGGCCGCCTTCGAGGCCCTTGCCGCCTCCTCGGTGGTCGGGAATTCGGCGACGCGCACGCCCTGCTCCACCGCCTCGTCGACATGGCCGGCCGTCGCATCGTCATGGCTGGCGAGCACGACGCCGCGCTCCTGGCAGGCGGCGGAGATGAAGACGCGGTTCGGGCCGGAATTCCTTGCCGATTCGGCCATCCGCTTCTCGCAGAATTTCTGGAAGTCGCGGTCGGTCAGCTTCAGCTTGCGCTGGTAGTAATAGGCATAGGTCTCGAGATTGACGAACTGGCGCTGTCCAGGCGCATGGTCCATCAGCGAGGCGAGCTTCACCCTGTCGTCGGTCTCGAAATTGGCGAAGGCCTCGAGACAGTCCGGCGCCGAGACCTCACAGCGCAGGTGGATGAAATGGTCGGCCCTGAGCCGATCCTGTCTGACGCTGTCCTCGATCGCGTCGGCTAGCTTGCGAACGTCGTCGGATTTCAGGTCGGCGTCCTCATCCATGCCGACACGCAAGGCATCGAGCACCGTGGTGATGCCGGCGGTCGCGACCTGCGCGTCATGGGCAAGCACGGCGGCGATCGGGTTCCAGCGCACTTTCGGGCGCGGCGCGTAGTGGCCTTCGAGATGGTCGGTGTGCAGCTCGACAAGGCCCGGGATGATGTAATCGCCGCCCATATCCTCGCCGGCGCGCGTGGCGCCCGGCTCAATCGCGGCAATCAGGCCATCGCGCAGCAGCAGCGAGCCCTCAACGATCTCGTCGGGCAGCACGATGCGAGCATTGTTCAGAACGGTCTCGGCGGTCATTTCAGGCGGTCCTTGGTCTCAGGCAATAGCATCAGGCGGTCTTTCTGACCGGGCGGCGGCCAAGTTCATGGTGGGAAAGCGCCATGAAAGGGGCGCCCGGTTCGGTCTCGACGAACAGCGTCAGCGCATCCACCGGCACCGGGTGCTGCAGCACATCCGCGAACAGGCTGTCGATTGCTGCACGAAGACGGGGGCTTTCCTGTGGCCCCACGCGACCGGACAAAGTCATGTGGAAGCGGAACGTTTCAAAAACGTAAGGATAGCCCCACTGGCACAGATTGCGGAATTCCTGCGGCTTCAGCGAGTCGGGGCTGCGTCGCTCGATTTCGGCTTCGGTCAGCGGCGCGCGGAAGCGATCGAAAGCGCGCACCACCTCGCTGGCGAAACTGTTGAGTGGGTCGAACGGGGTTTCCGGCACCAGCGCGAAAAAACCGTCGATCTGGCCGACGACAAGGCGCGGGATGACGACCGACAGCGTCGCCTCGGCGAAATCGTCGAGCGCTTTGCGGAGCGAAGCCTCCGTCTCGTTCGACGCCAGCCGGAAGGGCGCCTTCAGCGTCGCGTGAAACCCGTAGCGCCTGGCCGATGCGGTGTGGAAGGCAACTTCCGCCGCTGACAGATCAGCCACGGCCTCGACCGGCCGCGTCGCCGCGCCGAACGGGTCGCGGCCAAGCCAATTGGCGGCGATGCGCGCCAGCGGCTCGTCCTGCCGTGGGGTGAAATAGATGGCGTAGCGCATGAAACGTCCTCGTCAGACCCCGCCATAGGTGATTTCCATGACGGATTGACGAAGCTTTCATGGGTTTTCGAAGGCAAACAGACCCTGGCGGTCCTTAGCCGACGATTTTTCCGAACTGGACCAACAGGTTGAGCGCTATGAAAAATCTCAGGCCTTCATCAGCCACTCATGCTCGGCCGCGTTGTGGAATTTCCACGTCCGCTTGGGGCCGGCCATGACGTTGAGATAGTAGAGATCATAGCCGTGGCAGGCCGCGCAGGGGTGATAGCCCTTCGGCACCAGCACGACATCGCCGTCCTCGATCGCCATCGCCTCGTCCAGCTCGCGCTCGCCGTTCTTGCCGGCGTCCGTATAGACGCGCTGGAAGGCGAAGCCCTGCGGCGGGTTGAGGCGATGGTAATAGGTCTCCTCGAGATAGGATTCGACGGGGAGATTGTCCTGGTCGTGCTTGTGCGGCGGATAGCTGGAGGTATGGCCGCCAGGCGTGATGACCTCGACCACCAGCAGCGAATCGGCCGGCTTGCCCTCAGGCAGGATATTGGTGACGTAGCGCGTGTTGGTGCCCTTGCCGCGCACCTCCTGGCCGAGATCGTCAGGTGCAATGACGCGGGCGGGCAGGCCGCCGCCAAGGCCCGGCGCCGAGCAGACGGCGAGCTCCAGTTCGGTATCGGCGGTTATCGACCAGTCGGAGCCTTGCGGAACATAGACCGACCAGGGCTTGCCCTCGAAGGGCGACATGCGCTCGCCAAGCAGGCCGAGGTCCCTGCCGCCGGTCGACGCCTTGCCCTTGCCGGTAACGAACACCAGGCAGACCTCGCGGTCGCCAGTTGAGCCGGACGCCGTCTCGCCGGGCTTGAGCCGATGGAGATCGAAGCCGACATAGGTCCAGCCGGCGCTTTTCGGGGTAACGTGAGCGACGCGGCCGTGGCCCTTGTCGGCCTTGACGAGCAGTTTCGACATTGGGAGCTCCTTAGATCATTCCTTCGGCTCGGCCGGAGGCTTGGCCTCCTCAACCGGCTTGTAGAGGTAGAAGAACTGCCACACGGCGTAACCGGCGAAGCCGAGCGCGATGACGCCCCAGAACGGTGTGCCGGAGGCGAACTCGATCACCGACCAGACAAGGCAGACCGCGACCACGGCGATGCGTCGCCACAGCGGCCGGAAGAAGGGATGCTCATAGTCTTTCATCGCGCCAATCCAGGATTTGCCCAGCACGCATCAGATAGACCGAGCGCCCAAGCTAATCCACCGTTCAGGCATTCGGAAAACCTTGCGTCTCCACCGTGTAGCCGGCGGCTGTCATCACTCGCATCAGCTCCTTGTGACCGACCTCAGCCATTTTCAGCGGCGGGTTCTTCTTCGGATCCTGCTCGGCCTCGACGACGAACCAGCCTTCATAACCATAATCGGCAAACCTCTGCACGATTGCGCCGAAGTCGAGCGAGCCGTCGCCCGGCACGGTGAAGGCGCCGAGTGCCACCGCATCGAGGAAGGACTGCTTGGTGCGGTCGAGACCGTCGATCACGCCCATGCGCACATCCTTCACATGGACGTGGTTGATGCGCTTGTGGTGATTGTCGATGGCGCGCAGCACATCGCCACCGGCAAAAGCGAGATGGCCGGCATCGAGCAGCAGCGGGATGCCTTCGCCGGAATGGCGCATGAAGGCGTCGAGCTCCGGCTCGGTCTCGATCACCGCCGCCATATGGTGATGGTAGGAGAGCGGCATGCCCTGGTCGGCGCACCACTCGCCGAATTCGGTGACGCGCCGGCCATAGGCCTTCATCTCGTCGCCGGAAAGCTTCGGCTTGGTGGCCAAAGGCTTGGAGCGGTCGCCCTGGATGGAGCGGCCGACCTCGCCATAGACGATGCAGGGCGCGTTGACCGCCTTGAACAGGTCGATCATCGGCTGGATGCGATCCTTGTTCTTGGAGATGTCCTCGTCGACCAGCGTGCCGGAGAACCAGCCGCCGCAAAGCGTGACGTCGGCTTCCTTCAGGATCGGCAACATCACCTTCGGATCGTTGGGGAAGCGACGGCCCATCTCCATGCCGGTGAAGCCGGCCGAGCGCGACTGGCGCAAACATTCCTCCAGCGACACGTCATCGCTCAATTCCGCGAGATCGTCGTTCCACCACGCGATGGGGGACATGCCCAGTTTGGCTTTCAAGTCGTCACTCCAATGTCAGGTTCGTTGCGAGGCAGACGCGGCTCAGCCCTGACGGCTGCCCACGGCTTCCTCATATTTCTTGCGTGCGGCGTTGACTTCGCGTCGCGACGAGACTTCCGGCACCGCGACGTCCCACCAATGGCCGCCGGCTTCGGTCGAGACCAGCGGATCGGTGTCGATGACCAGCACGGTGGTCTTATTGTTGCCTTTCGCCTTGGCGAGCGCCGTCTCCAGTTCGGCAATAGACGCAACCTTCTCGGCGACGGCGCCGAGGCTCGCCGCATGCGCGGCGAAGTCGACGTCGGGCATCACCTCGTGGCGCGCGTCCTTCAAGAGATTGTTGAAGTTGGCGCCGCCGGTCGCCATCTGCAGCCGGTTGATGCAGCCATAGCCGCGGTTGTCGAGCAGCACGATGGTGAGCTTCAGGCCGAGCATCACCGAGGTGGCGATCTCGGAGTTGAGCATCAGGTAAGAGCCGTCGCCGACCATGACGACGACCTCCTGGTCGGGCTTCGCCATCTTGACGCCGAGACCGCCGGCGATCTCGTAGCCCATGGTCGAAAACCCGTATTCGGCGTGATAGGAGCCGGGCGCGCCGGCCTGCCAAAGCTTGTGCAGTTCGCCCGGCAGGCCGCCGGCGGCATGCAGCAGGGTCACGCCGGAGCCCATCGCGCGCTGCACAGCGCCGATCACTTGCGCATCGGATGGATAGGCGGTGTTGGTCGATGCCGTCACCTTGGCGGCCGCGGCCTGCCATTCGTTCTTGCCCTTCAGCGCATTGTCGGTCCAGGCGGCCGGCGCCTTCCAGCCTTTCAGTGCGGCGGAAAGCTCTGCCAGGCCCTCGTTCGCGTCGGCGACCAGCGGCAGGGCCCAATGCTTGCCGGCGTCGAAGACTTGCGTGTTGAGCCCGATGATGGTGCGGCCGGCATTCTTGAACAGCGCCCAGGACCCGGTGGTGAAATCTTGCAGTCTGGTGCCGACGGCAAGCACGACATCCGCCTCTTCCGCCAACCGGTTGGCGGCGGAGGTGCCGGTGACGCCGACCGCGGCCATGTTGAGCGGATGATCGTCGGGGAGCGAAGATTTGCCGCCTTGCGTTTCGCAAACCGGGATGCCGGCGCCCTGCGCCAGCTTCGCCAGTTCGCCTGACGCCTGCGAATAAAGGACGCCGCCGCCGGCGATCACCAGCGGCTTCTTGGCGCCCTTCAGCGCCGCGACGGCGGCCGCCAGTTCGTGGCGGTCGGGGCGAACCCTGCGCGGCGTCCAGACGCGTTCGGCAAACAGGCTTTCGGGATAATCATAAGCCTCGGCCTGCACGTCCTGGCAGAGCGAGAGCGTGACCGGGCCGCATTCGGCCGGATCGGTCAGCACCTGCATGGCGCGGTTCAGCGCCGGGATGATCTGCTCCGGCCGCGTGATGCGGTCGAAATAGCGCGACACCGGGCGGAAGCAGTCATTGACGCTTGCCGTGCCGTCGGAAAAATCCTCGGCCTGCTGCAGCACCGGGTCCGGCAAGCGGTTGGCGAAGACGTCGCCGGGCAGCAGCAGCACCGGCAGCCGGTTGACGTGAGCGAGCGCGGCAGCCGTCACCATGTTCAGCGCGCCGGGGCCGATCGAGGTGGTCGCGGCCATGAAGCGACGGCGGAAATTGGCTTTGCCATAGGCGATCGCCGCATGCGCCATCGCCTGCTCGTTATGGGCGCGGAAGGTCGGCAATTCATCGCGGACCTGATAGAGCGCCTCGCCGATGCCGGCGACATTGCCGTGGCCGAAGATCGCCCAGACGCCGCCGAAGATCGGCACTTGTCTGCCGTCGATCTCGGTCATCTGTCGCGACAGAAAGCGGGTCAGCGCCTGCGCCATGGTCAGGCGAACGGTCTTGCTCATTGGTCGTTTCCTCCGGCTTTCCTTGTGCCGTCTTGTTATGCTGCCGCCTTCTTATGCTGCTTTGCGGCCACGCGCGGCAAGCCATGCCTCGGTGAGTTGCTCGAAGCGCGAGGCCATGTCGGCGATAGCCTCGTCATCCGACATCCGGCCGGCCAGCCATTGTTCGGCTGCGTTGATGAAGATGGTGCGACCAACGGCAAATCCCTTGACGATGGGCGCATCCGCCGTGGCGGCAAAGGCAGCCACCAGCTCGTCCTGCGGCGCTTCCAGGCCGAGCAGCACGACGCCGCGGCACCATGGGTCGTTCTTGACGATCACCTGTTCGATCTTTGCCCAGGCGTTGGCCGAAGCCTGCGGCTCGAGCTTCCACCAGTCGGGCTTGATGCCCAGCGCATAGAGCTCCTCCAGCGCGCGCGGAATGGTGTTGTCGTCGAGCTTGCCATGCTTGCCGGCGATGATCTCGACCAGAAGTTCCCTGCCGACTTTCCGCGCGGCCTCGAACAGCGCCCGCAGCTTCTGCTGCTGCTCGACCTTCAGCGCTTCCGGGTCATCCGGATGATAGAAGCACAGGCATTTGATGCAGTGGTCGACGGGCCAGCCGATGAGCTGTGAGCCGATGTCCTGCGAGAATTCGAAGCGGAGCGGCCGCGATCCGGGCAATTCGACCGGGCGGCCGAGCCAGGCGAAGGGGTGGCGGGCGAATTCGAACATGGCGTCGCGGCCATATTTCTCGTCGATCAGCATGCCGTAGCCGTCGCGGCCAGCGGCGACCTTGGCCGCCGCCTTGACGGTGAGCACCTTGAAGTCCGGGATGAGCGAGGCATCGGCGCCGACCCTGGCAGCGACGTCCTCCAGCTGGACGCGATGATCGCAGGCGAGCGCCATCAGCGAAGGGATGTCGCGCCGGCGCGTCGTCGCCCAATGGATGTGGTTGATCGCCTCATCCTTGCGCAGCGCCAGATGCTTGCTGCCGTGCTTGAGGAAGAACTGCAATTCCTCGAAGGTCGGATATTCCGGCGCGCAGAGCAGGCGCGACACGGCGAAGGCGCCGCAGGCATTGGCCCAGGTCGCGGCCGTCGCAAAACTTTCGCCGCCGAGCCAGCCGCGCAGGAAGCCCGACATGAAGGCGTCGCCGGCGCCGAGCACATTGTAGATCTCGATCGGAAAACCCTTGCCGACGACGCCGCCCTCGAGATCGTCGCTGATCGGCCCGTCATAGACGATGCAGCCCTTGGCGCCGCGCTTCAAGACGATGGTGGCCGGCGACAGCGAGCGGATCGCTTTCAGCGCGCTCAGGCAATCGTCGGCGCCGGAGGCGATCATGATCTCCTCCTCGGTGCCGACGATGAGGTCGCAATCGGGCAGCACCGTCTTCAGCTGCGCCGAGACGCGGTCGGACTTGACATAGCGCTCGAAGCCCTCGGCATGACCGGCAAGGCCCCAGAGGTTCGGGCGGTAGTCGATGTCGAACACCACCTTGCCGCCCTTGGCCTTCATCAAACGGATCGCCTTGCGCTGCGCGGCATCGGTGTTGGGGCGGGAGAAATGCGTGCCGGTAACGACGACCGCGCGGGCCGAGGCAATAAACGCTTCGTCGATGTCCTCTTCCGCGAGCGCCATGTCGGCGCAGTCGGAACGGTAGAAGATCATCGGCGAGACGCCTTCGTCCTCGACGGAAAGCAGCACCAGCGCCGTCAGCCGCTCCTTGTCGGTCTTCAAGCCGTCGACCGAGACGCCTTCACGCTTGAGCTGCTCGCGGATGAAGCGGCCCATCTGCTCGTCGCCGACGCGGGTGAGCAGCGCCGAGCGCAGGCCGAGCCTCGCCGTGCCGACGGAAATATTGGCCGGGCAGCCGCCGACCGATTTGGCGAAGGAGGTGATGTCTTCCAGCCGCGAGCCGATCTGCTGGCCGTAGAGATCGACCGAGGCGCGGCCGATCGTGATGACGTCGAGCGGCGGATATTTCGCTTCCACGGCTTCGCCCATTCGAACCTCCCATCGGCCTTGTTGTGCAGAGCAACGTTTTGGGCAGCACGCGCGAGCGGCGTGGTGCCGTCAATATGAAATAATAATTCCAATCCATAGTCAATATGGAATGAGTGTTCCCGGATGGAAAAACCACCGGTGCGAGACAGCTCAGGCCTTGCGCCTGCGGCTTGCGTCACGCCGCTTCTCGCCGACGGCGACGGTCAACGCCATGGCAAGCGCCATCGTCGCCGAGATCGAGCGGAAGCCGCCGAAATCGGCCTCGGCGACCTCGAACCAGATCTTGGCGAACTGGGCGAGCGGCGAGAACGAACTGTCGGTGATGGCGACGATCGGCACGCCTTGCTCGGCGATCGAGCGCGTCTCCTCGATGGTCGCGGGCGCGTAAGGCGAGAAGCTGATGGCGATGACGGCATCGCGCGGCGTGGCAAAGCCGATCATCTCCGCATTCAAGCCCGCGGCCGATTCCACCAGCTGGTTGCGGATCTTGAGCTTGCCTAGCGCGTAGGCGATGTAGGACGCGACCGGGTAGGAGCGGCGCTTGGCCAGCACATAGATGGTCTCGGCCTTGGCCAGAAGCGTGACCGCTTGCTCGAAATGCGCATCGTTCAAGGCGCGCGAAATGTCGCTCAGCGAGGTGCTGGCGGCGGCGACGAAGCCGTCGAAGATCGCCCGGTAGCCGCCCCCTTCCTCGGCCTTGGCGCGCAGTGCCGCCAATCGCTCGTCATAAGAGGAATTGCGCTCGCGCAGGCGCTCGCGAAAAACCTGCTGCAGGCTGGTGAAGCCGTCGAAGCCGAGCTGCTGGGCAAAGCGGATCAGCGTCGAGGGCTGGACGCCGGCCGAGGCGGCGATGCTGGCAGCGGTGCCGAAAGCGATGTCGTCGGGGTTGTCGAGCGCGTAGGCGGCGATCTGGGCGATCCGTTTGGGCAGGCTCGCGCGCCGCTCCAGGATCGTCGTGCGCAACGTCTCGAAATCGCGAGGCACCCGTTCGTCCATCGTCGCTCCGCCCACGGCCATATTGAGGTTCTCTCTCCTGCCTCATCATAGCGAGTTCACGCAAGAACACCATAAAAAATGATTTGGACGTTCCATTCTCAGGCGAAATGGATTAATTCGTCCATACGAACCTCTTCCCATCACGGTTCCGCGTTTCGCGGAACCGTTCTATCTGTTTATCGACGCAATTCCGGACGGAAAACCGCTTCGCACTTTTCCTGGAATTGCTCTAGCGCGGAGACAATCGACATGGTCGGAGTGGGCCTCATCGGCACGGGCTTCATGGGCAAGTGCCACGCCATCGCCTGGAACGCGGTCGGCACCGTCTTTCCCGATGTGGACAAGCCGAAGCTTGTGCATCTCGGCGAGGTCAATGACGAGTTGGCCAGGCGCAAGGCCGGCGAGTTCGGCTTCGCTCGAGGCTCGGGCGACTGGCGCGCCGTCGTCAACGATCCGGAGGTCGATGTCGTCTCGCTGACCACGCCCAACCAGTTCCATCCGGAAATGGCGATCGCCGTCCTCGAAGCCGGCAAGCATCTATGGTGCGAGAAGCCGATGGCGCCGAGTTTTGTCGAGGCCGAGGCCATGGCGAAGGCTGCCAAGAAGTCCGGCAAGGCCGCCGTGCTCGGCTACAACTACATCCAGAACCCGGCCATCCGCCATATCGGCGCGCTGCTCGAGGAAAAGATCATCGGCGACGTCAATCTCGTGCGCATCGAGATGGACGAGGATTTCATGGCCGACCCCGACGCGCTGTTCTTCTGGAAGCATGAGGCGTCTTCGGGCTATGGCGCGCTCGACGATTTCGCCGTGCATCCGCTGTCGCTGATCAAGGTGCTGTTCGGCCGCGTCGCCCGCGTCATGTGCGACATGGCGAAACCCTATGCCGACCGCAAGGTCGCGAGCGGCGGCCGCCGCGCGGTTGAGACCTACGATATCGCCAGCGTGCTGATGCATCTCGAAAACGGCGTCGCCGGCACGCTGCTGGTCAACCGCTCGGCCTGGGGCCGCAAGGGCCGCATCGCCATCCAGATCTTTGGCTCGAAAGGCTCGATCCTCTACGACCAGGAGCGGATGAACGAGTTCCAGCTTTACCTCACCGCCGACCGGCCGACCGAGCAGGGCTACCGCACGATCCTGGTGGCGCCGCACCACAAGCCCTACGATTCCTTCTTGCCGGCGCCTGGCCACGGCCTCGGCTTCAACGACCTCAAGATGATCGAATGCCGCGAATTGCTGATGCGGATCGCCGGCAAGCCGGCACGAATCATCGACTTCGAAGAAGGGCTGGAGATCGAACGCACCGTGCATGCGATGGCGCGCTCATTCCAAGAACAGCGCTGGGTGGATGTGAGGTAAATCGGGCTGTCGTCAGGTGCCGGCGGTCGATGCGTTGATCTCCCAGCCTTCTACCCAAAGCTGCCGCAATCGGTCACCTTCGCCCTTGAACCATAGGCCTGCCGGTCGGCAATCCTCGATCCGGTCGCTGCGGAAATTGCGGATGGCCTGGCGCAGCTCGCACCAGGCGACGATGTTGGCGGTCTCGGCGTAATAGATCAGAGCCACCGGGCGGATGATGCGCTGCGTGGCCCGACCAGCCTCGTCGCGATAGGAAAGGTCGAGCTTCTCCTCGTCGCGGATGGCGCGCCGCACCAACGCGAGATCGACCGCCGAGGCAGAGGGTGCCGCAAAACCCCAGGCATGGAGCGCGTTGGCGTCGAGCGTCTGCCGCAAGGGCGGCGGCACCGCGCCGGCGATCTTGGCGCCGACGCGTTTTGCCGCCTGCTTGAGCTCGTCGTCGCCGGTGCGCTCGAGCAGCGCCAGCGACAGCACGATCGCCTCCATCTCCTCGATGGAAAACATCAGCGGCGGCAGGTCGAAACCGGGGCGCAGGATATAGCCGATGCCGCGCCCGCCCTCGATCGGCACGCGCATCGCCTGAAGTGCCGCGATGTCGCGATAGACCGAGCGCACCGTCACTTCCAGCCGCTCGGCGATCGTCGCCGCGGTCACCGGTTTTTTGGCCAGCCGCAGGATCTGGATGATCTCGAACAGGCGCGAGGCCTTGCGCATTTCCTCACCCGGCTGAAACGCAACTGACACACCCTCGTCAGTTGGGATGACCTATAGGGCCGCCTACCCGCTTGAAAATCAACAGATTCCTTGGCGGTTTGACCGACAGGATGACAGGCAACTGACATGAGTTACACCGAAAACCTTTGGCTTTTCTTCGTCCTGCTGTTCGGCATCATCGCCGTTCCGGGCATGGACATGCTGTTCGTGCTGGCCAATGCGCTGACCGGCGGACGCGACAGAGGGCTTGCGGCGACCGGCGGCATCATGCTGGGCGGCGCAGTGCATACGCTGAACGGCGCGATCGGCGTCGGGCTGCTGATGCATTTCGTGCCGGTCCTGTTCAAGCCGCTGCTGATCGCCGGCGCCGCTTGCATGGCCTATATCGGCGTTTCGCTGATGCGCAGCTCGATCACCGTCGGCCATGACGGGCCCGCTGGCAGCCGCTCCGCCTGGAAGGCTTTTCGCCAAGGACTGGTCATCTGCCTGATCAATCCCAAGGCCTATCTCTTCATCCTGGCCGTCTATCCGCAGTTCCTGAAGCCGGCTTACGGTCCGATCTGGATGCAGGCGACGGTCATGGGACTGCTGACGGTCGCCACCCAGGCAGGAATCTATGGCGGGCTCGCCATCACCGCCGGCCGCAGCCGGGCGCTGCTGATCGACAATCCGCAAGCGACCATCCTTGCCGGCAGGGCAGCCGGATTGCTGCTGTTCGCGGTCTCGGTGTTCACCGCGTGGGAGGGGTTGAGGGCGGCGTAAACGCCGCCCCCAGCCATAGCTGTCAGGCGGCGCCCTGACGGCTGGCGAGCATTTCGCGCTTCACCGACCGGCGCCACTCGACTGCGCCGGCAAGGCCGTGCAGCACGGTCTCGGTGGTCGCCCAGTCGATGCAGCCGTCGGTGATGCTCTGGCCGTAGGTGAGCGGCTTGCCGGGGACGACGTCCTGGCGGCCGGCAACGAGATTGCTCTCGATCATGACGCCGATAATGCGCTCGTCGCCCGCCGCAACCTGCCCCGCCACATCATGCGCGACCCTCAGCTGGTTCTCAGGCTTCTTGCCGCTGTTGGCGTGGCTGACATCGATCATCAGCCGCGGCGCGACGCCGATGCGAGCGAGCTCCGCAGCGGCGGCCGCGACACTGTCCGCATCGAAGTTGGGCACGACGCCGCCGCGCAGGATAACGTGGCAGTCCTCGTTGCCGGTGGTCGCGGCAATGGCGCTGCGGCCGCCCTTGGTCACCGCCATGAAATGATGCGGCTGGGCGGCCGACTTCACCGCCTCGGCGGCGATCCTGAGATTGCCGTCGGTGCCGTTCTTGAAGCCGACCGGACAGGAGAGGCCCGACGCCAGCTCGCGGTGGATCTGGCTTTCGGTCGTGCGCGCGCCGATCGCACCCCAGGCGACGAGGTCGGCGATGTATTGCGGCGTCGTCATGTCGAGGAACTCGGTCGCCGCCGGCAGGCCGAGATTGTTGACGGCGGAGAGCACGTTGCGCGCCATGCGCAAGCCCTTGTCGATGTTGAAGCTGCCGTCGAGGTCAGGATCGTTGATCAGGCCCTTCCAGCCGACCGTGGTGCGCGGCTTTTCAAAATAGACGCGCATGACGATCTCGAGCCGGTCGGCCAGGGCCTCGCGCAGCGCCGCCAGACGGCTGGCGTAGTCCACGGCGGCGACCGGATCGTGGATGGAACAAGGGCCGACGATGACTACCAGTCGATCGTCGGCCCCCGACAGGATGGAATGGATGGCGTTGCGCGAGGCGGCAACGGTGCGCGTCGCCGTCAGCGAGCGCGGTATCTCGCGCATCACCTCGTCCGGCGTGCTCAGGACTTTGAGTTCCTTGACCCGAAGGTCGTCTGTGGTGGTCAACACGGCTTTCTGCTCCTGGTTAGGAGACCTGCCGGCTGAAACGAAAAAGCCGCCAGGTCTGGCGGCTTTTCGGATTTAGATGCTGCAATCTTCAGATCGAGCGCAATCCTCCCGCCGCCAGCGAGCTGTCGTAATAAAAGTACCAAAACGAGGCGGTCAGGTGGATCATGCGGCTCATATAGTCGATGCCGAGGCTCTTGTCACTACTCGCCGATGACCCCAGCGATGTTCTGGTCGTAGTCGACCAGCGAGCCGGTCATGACGCCGGCCTGCGGGCTCAGCATATAGGTGATCAGCCGGGCAAGCTGGGCCGGCTTGACCAGCTGGCCCATCGGCTGCGCGGCCTCGGCCTTTTCCAGCCAGTCGTCCGGTGCGTCGTGCCACTTCTTCTGCACGATCGCCTCGCCTTCGGTGTCCATCCAGCCGGGCAGCACGGCGTTGCAGCGGATGCGGTTTCGCCGATAAGAGCTGGCGACATTCTTGGTCAGCGTCATCAGCGCGCCCTTGCTGGTCGAATAGGGCGTGAGGAAGGACTGGCCGGAATGCGCCGACATCGACAGCACGTTGACGATCGAGCCCGGCGCCTTGCGCTCCAGAAGATGCGCGACCAGGCCCTGCATCAGGAAGAACGGGCCGCGCACGTTGGTGTCGAAGATCTGGTCGAACAGCTCCTCGGTGGTTTCGACCAGCGAGCCGCGCGCCGAGGTGGCGGCGGCGTTGACCAGCGCGTTCAAGGTGCCGAAATGCGCGAGTGCCGTTGCGACGGCGCGCTTGCAGTCGGCGACCTTGGCGACGTCGGCGCTGATGAAGATGGCGTCGACGCCGCTCTTCTTGAGCGCTGCGACAGCCTTGTCGCCCTTCTCCTGCGAGCGGCCGACGAGCGCCAGCGCGCGGCAGCCCTCATCGGCCAAGGCTTCAGCGACCGCGAAGCCGATGCCTTGCGCGCCGCCGGTGACGATGGCGCGCGTTTCTGAATTGCGACCGGCCAAACCGTTCATCGCTCTGCTCCTGTAATCGAATTCAAACGTTCAATCGACGCGAACGGTCTTGCCGGTCTTGGCCGATTGGAGCGCGGCGTCCGCAAGCTTCAGCGCAACGAGACCATCCTTGCCGCTCGGCGCCGCCTTCTTGCCCGCGGTTGCAGCAGCGATGAAAGCCGCGATCTCGTTGGCATAGGCGTCGATGTAGCGGGTCATGAAGAAGTCGTGCAGCGGCGGGCGCGTGTAGCCCTTGTCGTTGGCGAGCTCGATCGACACCGGCCGCTGGTTCTCGGCCGCGACCATGCCTTTCGAGCCATGCACCTCGATGCGCTGGTCGTAGCCATAGGTGGCGCGGCGCGAGTTGGAGATGACGGCCTGCTTACCGGACGCGGTTTCGAGGATAACGCTGACCGAGTCGAAATCGCCGGCATCGCCGATCTTCTTGTCGACCAGCACCGAGGCATGGGCGCTCACAGCAACCGGCTCCTCGCCGAGCAGGAAGCGAGCCATGTCGAAGTCGTGGATGGTCATGTCGCGAAAGATGCCGCCGGAGCGGGCGATGTAGTCGAGCGGCGGGGCGCCGGGATCGCGGGACGTGATGGTGACCATCTCGACCGCGCCGATGGCGCCGTCGTCGATCGCCTTGCGGACGGCGGCGAAATGCGGATCGAAGCGGCGGTTGAAGCCGACCATCAGCGTCGCATTGGCCTTCTCGACCACGGCCAGGCACTGCTCGACGCGCTTGACGTCGAGGTCGATCGGCTTCTCGCAGAAGATCGCCTTGCCGGCCTTGGCGAAGCGTTCGATGAGATCGGCATGGGTGTCGGTCGGGGTGCAGATGATGACGGCGTCGATGTCCTTGGCCTGCTCGATGGCGTCGATCGTGCGCACCTCGGCGCCGTAGGCGGAGGCGAGTTCCGTCGCCGCTTTCTCGAAGGCATCGGCCACGGCCACCAGCTTGGCCTGCGGGTTGGAGGCGACGGCGCGGGCATGCACCTTGCCGATACGGCCGGCGCCGAGAAGAGCGAAGCGGAGAGTCATGGAATGTCCTTTGAGGGTGGTTCTAAGACATGTCCGCGCCTCCCGGCGCGGACGATTTTGGTTGGTCCCGTCGTGACGCCCGTCAGGCGGCCTGGAGCTCCGCCTGCCCGGTCTTGGCGCCGGTGATGTAGGCGACGATGTCGTTGCCGTCGGTGTCCTGCTTGAGCAAATTGGCGACGATACGGCCGCGCCTGAAGACGACGATGCGATCGACCAGGTCGAACACCTGGCGCATGTTGTGGCTGATCAGGATCAGCGGCTCGCCGTTCTCCTTCAGCGTGCGGATAATGTTCTCGACCTGCGCGGTTTCCTGCACGCCGAGCGCCGCCGTCGGCTCGTCCATGATGATGAGCTTGGAGGCGAAGGTCGCGGTCCTGGCGATCGCCACGCACTGGCGCTGGCCGCCGGACATGTGGCGGATGGTACTGGACAAGTTGGGGATCTTCACCGCCGTGCGGACAAGTGCTGCCTCGGTCGCCTTGCGCATGGCCTTGCGGTCGAGGATCGAGAACGGGCCGAGGTTGAACAGCACCTTCTCGCGGCCGAGGAAGAGGTTCGACGGCACATCGAGGTCGTCGGCCAGAGCGAGGTTCTGGAACACGGTTTCGATGCCCGCCTCGCGCGCCTCGATCGGCCCGGCGAAGTTCACTTCCTTGCCGTCGAACCAGATCTTGCCGTCGGTGCGCTGCTCGACGCCGGTGATCTGGCGCACGAAGGTCGACTTGCCGGCGCCGTTGTCGCCCATGATGGCGACATGCTCGCCCTTGCGCAGCTCGAAATTCGCCTCCTGCAGCGCGTGCACGCCGCCATAGTGCTTGGTGAGGTTTTCGGTCTTCAGAACGATGTCGGACATGGTCAAGCTCCTATCGCCCGGCGGCGCTGGCGCCATTGATCGAGAACGACTGCGCCGACGATGATGACGCCCTTGACCATCTCCTGGTAGTAGGCGTCGAGGCGCAGGAAGGTGAAGCCGGAGATGATGACGCCGAAGATCAGCGAGCCGATCACGGTGCCGATGATAGACCCGCGGCCGCCCGAGAGCGAGACGCCGCCGATGACAGCCATGGCGATGGCGTCGAGTTCGTACATCACGCCCATGCCGGCCTGGGCGGTAAGGTTCTTGGAGGAGAGCACCACGGCGGCGATCGAGGCGAGGATGCCGGCGATGACATAGACCAGCACCTTGTGGTTGGCGATCTTGATGCCGGACATGCGCGCGGCGTCCTCGTTGGAGCCAATGGCGTAGCAGTGCTTGCCGTACCTCGTGTAGCTCAGGATGAGCTGGAACAGGATCGCCAAGGAAATGAAGATGATGACCGGCATCAGGCCCTTGCCTATTGCCGCGAAGCTGTCGGTCGGAAACGATATCGGCTGGCCCTTCGACCACCATTTGGCGATGCCGCGCGCGGTGACCATCATGCCGAGCGTGGCGATGAAGGGCGGGATGCGCGTGTAGGCGATCAGCGCACCATTGACTAGGCCGGCGACGAGGCCGCAGGCGATGGCGACCAGCAGCGGCACGATCACCGGCAGATCGGTCCAGCCCTGCGCGAGGAACATCGCCTTAGGGTTGGGGTTGCCATTGACCGTCGCTACCTGGGCAAAGCTCATGGCGATCATCGCGGTCGCACCCACGATCGAACCCGAGGACAGGTCGATGCCACCGCTGATGATGACTTGCGTCACGCCGATGGCGATAATGCCGACGATCGACACCTGCAGGATGATGATCTGCAGGCGGGCCTCGTTGAAGATCCCACTGACATTTTCACGGGTGTTGAAGAGGAAGCTGTCGCCAAGAAAGACCCGGCCGATCAATTCGAAGATGACGACGAGAATGACCAGCGCCAGGAAAACGTTGAACTCAGCCGGCCATGCGCGCTTCTTCGCGTCGTAGGTCAGCCCGCCGACGCCATGAGATGTCTGTGCCACGTCTTTTTCCTCCGTCGGCCGCGTTCGCCCTCCCGCCCGCTCGGGCGGTGAGGGAAAATAGGGAGCGGCGCTGTGTTGTGCTTTGATGCGCCGCTCCGTTACCGTATTGCAGGCCTCAGTTCTTCTTCAGGAACTTGTCGATATTCGCCGGGGTGACGAGCTGGAACGGGATATAGACCTTGTGTTCCACCTTCTCGCCCTTGGCGAGCTTCAGCGCGGCGTCGAGGGCACCGGCGCCCTGGCCGGCAGCGTCCTGGAAGACACTTACATCGAGATCGCCCGCCTGCATTGCAGCCAGCGCGTCCTGAGTGGCGTCGACGCCGCCGACCACGACCGACTTCATGTCGATGTTGGCGGCCTTCATCGCCTGGATGGCGCCGATGGCGCTTTCGTCGTTGTTGGCGATGACGCCGTCGAACGGCTTGCCGGACGACAGCCAGTTGGTCATCAGGTTCTGCGCCTCGTCACGCTTCCAGTTCGAGGTCTGCTTGTCGATGATCTTGATGAAGTTGCAGTCCGGCGTTGCGATCACTTCCTCGATGTCCTTGGTGCGCTGCACCGCGGCCTGGTTCGAAAGCTCGCCCATGATCACGTAGACATTGGCTTCCTTCTTGCCGGCTTCCTTGAACAGGCGGCAGGCTTCCTTGGTCTCGAGCGTGCCGGATTCGGCTTCGTTCGAGGCGACGAAGGCCTGGTTGTCGGGCAGCTTGTCGACATTGACCGGCTCGCGGTTGACATAGACCAGCGGGATCTTGGCCGCGGCGGCCGCGTCCGACATCGCCTGGGTGGCCGAGGTGTCGACCGGGTTGACGATGATGGCGTCGACGCCCGAAGCGGCGAAGTTCTTGATCTGGTCGAGCTGCTTGGCGACGTCGTTCTGAGCGTCCTCGACCTGCAGCTGGACGCCATCCATGGTCTTAGCCTGTGCGATCATGCCGTTGCGCAGCACGGTCAGGAAATTGTCGTCGAAAAGAGCCATCGAAACGCCGATCTTGGCGGCGAACGCGGACGAACTCATCAGCGCCGATAGCGCGACGCCCAAAAGCAGTTTCTTCATTTTAGTTTCTCCTCCACTTGGTGTCCGGCTGCACCGATTGAACCGGAATCCCCGATTTTCCCGGGGAATCTCTCCCTATGGCCATTCCGACGGCGTCTTCCCTGCGCGAATGGAACGCCTGGTCCTCTGTTTGAAACAGATGTTCCGGAACGAAAGAACCAAAACACCCAGTTGGTGAAATATTTATTCCATTTCGCTTGTGGCCGTCAAGGGAGATTCGGAATGGACATGCCGGTTTTTCGATCCTGACAGGCGTGCGGCACCCTCCGTGGCCGGGCACGCGAGCGTTCCACGACGGAATCCTGGGCGAATTCCCGCCGCGAAAGAATTCCATCCGTCTGATGGATCACATCATTCCTGCCGGCGGCGGCTCAAATGTTTTCCGGCAGATAGATGTCGAAGGGGAGAAAAGTCTGGCCAGGCGCATTGGCGGCGCCGCTCTCGATGGCATGCGCCATCAGCGCCACAAGCTCGCGGCAAAGCGCCGTGAGCGGCGTCGAGATGACCATGGTGAGGATGTTGTCGGCAAGTGCCGCGCGCGACTCGGCGTTGATCTCGTTGCAGATGACCACCGGCATGTTTGCCGGCTTTGCCGCCCGCAGCGCCGCGACCGCGCCTTCCATGCCGCCGCCGGCGACATAGCAGCCGGCAAGGTCCGGATGCAGGGCCAGAAGATCGAGCATCGCATCATGCGTCACCTGGTTGGCTTCCAGGTTGACCAGCGTCTCCATCACGCTGAAGTCCGGCGCATGCTCGCGAAAATAGGAGCGGAAGCCGATCTCGCGCAGCTCATGGCCGTGGAAGCGGTGGCTGCCGACGAACAGCGCGACCTTGCCGGGCTTCTTGGCCGCCTTGGCGATCATCCAGGCCGCGGTGCGCCCGACCTTGCGGTTGTCGAGACCGACATAGCCCTCGCGAATGCCGGCAGCGAAGTCGGACAGCAGCGAGAAGACCGGCTGCCCCCTCGCCTTCAGCGCCTCCACCACCGCCGTCAGCGTCGGATGGTCCGGGCCGACGACGGCGATGGCCCTGGATTTCGCCGCCAGCCTGCGCATCTGGGCGGCGATCTCGTCGGGCGCCAGCGAAGCGGCGAAGTCGATCGTCGCGGTGCCGCGGAAGCGCTGCGACTGCGAAACTGCCGTTTCCAGTTCCCGCGCGAAATCGCCGTAGAAGACATCATTGCCCCGCAGCAGCAGGAAACCGAGGCGATACTCCGGCAATTCCTGGCGCATGCGCTGCTTGATGAGGCCGGCGGCGTGATAGCCGATATCGGTCGCGGCCTCGTAAACCCGACGCGCCGTTTCCTCGCGTACCGGCAAGCGGTTGTTCAGCACCCTGTCGACGGTGGCGACACTGAAACCGGAAACGCGCGCGAGATCGGTGATTGTCGGCCGCTTTGCCATGAATGCTCCATCGTCTGCCCGACTCAGGATAGCTCATTCTGATAGGAAATGATAGAAACTATCTTTGTGACGTTGAGACTATCATGATGTAGCGCTATGGTGAAGTGGAAGCCAGCCATGCGCGAACCCGGCACCGCCGAGGGCCATTCGCCAAGTGCTGATGGAGGAACCCGCAATGACGGCAATCACGTCTCCGGCATTGTCCGGACGCGACTACAGCCTGACCGGCCGTGACGCCAAACTCGCGATCGAGAACGGGCTTTCGGCGGCCGAGTGGTATCACACCGATATCCCGCGCAAGCAAATGAAGGAGCTGATGCAGCGCTCCGACCAGCCGGCGATCCGCGACACCATCATCTGGCTCGGCGCGCTGATCCTCAGCGGCGCGGGCAGCGCCTGGTTCTGGGACAGCTGGTGGTGCGTGCCGTTCTTCTTCGTCTATGGCACGCTCTACGGCTCCTCGACCGATTCTCGCTGGCATGAATGCGGCCACGGCACGGCCTTCCGCACCCAGTGGATGAACGATGCCGTCTACCAGCTCGCCTGCTTCATGATCATGCGCAATCCGGTGACATGGCGCTGGAGCCACACGCGCCACCACACCGACACCGTCATCGTCGGACGCGATCCGGAGATCGCCGTCATGCGGCCGCCGGACCTTGTGCGCGTGGTCCTGAATTTCTTCGGCGTCCTCGACGCCTGGCACGCGATGGTCGACATGGTGCGCAATGCCGCCGGCGTCATCAGCGCCGCGGAAAAGACCTTCATTCCGGAACAGGAGCAGCCGAAGGCCATCCGCGTCGCCCGCATCTGGCTCGCCATCTATGTCGCGACCATCGCGCTGGCGCTCTATCTGCATTCGTGGCTGCCGCTGATGCTCGTCGGCCTGCCCCGTCTCTACGGCGCCTGGCATCACGTCATGACTGGCCTGCTGCAGCATGGCGGTCTCGCCGACAATGTCATCGACCACCGCCTGAACAGCCGCACGGTGCTGATAAATCCGATAAGCCGGTTCATCTACTGGAATATGAACTACCATGTGGAGCACCACATGTTCCCGATGGTGCCTTATCACGCGTTGCCGAAGCTGCACGAGATGATCAAGCACGACCTGCCGGCGCCGACGCCGTCGATCCTGGCCGGCTATCGCGAGATGATCCCGACCTTCCTGCGCCAGCTGCGCAACGAGGATTATTTCATCAAGCGCGAGCTGCCGCCGACGGCAAAGCCCTATCGGGAAGAGCTGCACAGCGACAATCCGGTGGCGGCCGCGGCCGAGTGACCGGTCGAAACGCAAGCTGGCAATAAATCTTCGCTGGAGGACGACATGAGCGATTGGGTCGAGGCCTGCGCGGCCGGAGACATCGACGAAGAGGACGTGATGCGGTTCGATCACGCCGGCCGCACTTATGCCATCTACCGCAGTCCGGACGACGAGTATTTCGCGACCGACGGCCTGTGCTCGCATGAGAAGGTGCATCTGGCCGACGGGCTGGTGATGGACGACACCATCGAATGCCCGAAGCACAATGGCCGCTTCAACTACAAGACCGGCGACGCGCGTGGCGCGCCGGTCTGCGTCAACCTCAAGACCTATCCTGTCAAGGTCGACGCCGGCAAAGTCCTCATTCAGGTCGGGTGAAGGCGATGACGGGCGGAATGGTGATCATCGGCGCCGGCGAATGCGGCGGGCGGGCAGCACTTGCCCTGCGCGATCTCGGCTATGAAGGACCGGTGACCCTGGTGGGCGACGAGCCGCATCTGCCTTATGAGCGGCCACCGCTGTCGAAAGAGGCGATGACCGGCGAGGCGCCGCTTATCAAGGCGATCGCCAGCGACGAGCTTCTGGCCGAACGGTCGATCCGCCACATCCATTCCGTCCGGGCCGTTGCGATCGATCGCGCCGGGCATGCGGTGAGCCTCTCCGACAGCTCTTCCCTTTCTTACGACAAGCTGCTGCTCGCGACCGGATCCTTGCCGCGCAAGCTGCCGATGCCGGGTCTTGGCGGACGTTGCGTTTATCTCAGGACCTTCAACGACGCGCTCGCCATCCGCGCCCATCTCAAGCCTGAGAACCGCGTCGCCATCATCGGCGGGGGCTTCATCGGCCTCGAGCTTGCCGCTTCGGCGCGCAAGCTTGGCGCCACGGTCACCGTCATCGAAGCGCAGCCCCGCATCCTGATGCGCGGCGTGCCGGCCGAGATCGCCGAAATCATCCACAAGGCGCATGAAGCCGAAGGCGTGAACGTGCTTACCGGCCAGGGCATCACCGCGATTGCCGACGATGGCGCCGAGGTTCGCATCACGCTTGCCGGCGGGCAGGAAGTCGTCGCCGATCTCGCGGTGATCGGCATCGGCGCCGTGCCGGTGACGGCGCTCGCCGCCGACGCGGGCCTGGCGATCGACAACGGTATTGCCGTCGACGGCACGCTGCGCACCGAGGACCCTGATATCTTCGCCGCCGGCGACTGCTGCTCGTTCCCGCTCGCCGTCTATGGCGGCCGGCGCGTACGGCTGGAAGCCTGGCGCAACGCGCAGGAGCAGGGCGCGCTTGCGGCGACGAACATGCTCGGCGCCAACGAGGCGCATGCCGCCGTGCCGTGGTTCTGGTCGGATCAGTACGGGCTCACGCTGCAGATCGCCGGGCTTTCCGATGAGGGCCGCTCGATCGTGCGGCGCGACCTCGACGACGGCGCCTTCATCCTGTTCCATCTGGCCGAGGACGGACGGCTGGTCGCGGCCAGCGGCATCGGCCCCGGCAATGCGGTGGCGCGCGACATCCGCCTGGCGGAGATGCTGATCGCGAAACGGGCGACGCCGGCGCCGGACGCGCTCGGATCGCAAACGGTCAAGCTGAAGTCGCTGCTGGCGGCCTGAGCCGCGCTATCAGCCAGTCAAAGGTGAGGGACAAAGATGGCACGCAACAGACCGACCGTCGCCGATCTGCAGGCGCTGAAAGGCAAGCGGCAGCTTTCGAAGCTTCGCGTTTTCTCGCTGGAGGAGGCCGAGGCCGCCGAGCGCGCCGGCATCGACATCATCTCCGTCCCCTATGATCTCATGTTCGATCCCCGCTTTCGCGACGCGGCGCCCACCTGCTTTGCCATTCCCGGTGACGAACGCATCAAGCTGGGCGCTACCACAAACGAGATCCTGCGCATGGCGGTCAAGCTGCGCGCGGCGAGCGCCGACGCCATGTACTGCTCGGCCAGCCTGCAGACCATCCGCCGCCTGCGCGACGAGCACATTCCGGTCTGCGGTCATGTCGGGCTCATCCCAGCGCACGCGACCTGGACGGGCGGCTTCAAGGCGGTCGGCAAGACGGCCGAGAGCGCTGCCTTCGTGTGGAAGCAGGTAAAGGATCTCGAAGCGGCCGGCGCCTTCGCAGCCGAGATCGAGGTGGTGCCGGCGAGCGTCGCAGGCGCGATCTCACGGCGCACGCCGCTGATCATGATTTCGATGGGCGCCGGTGCCGGGTGCGATGCACAATATCTGTTCTCGGAAGACGTGCTCGGCAGCAATCGCGGCCATTATCCGCGCCATGCCAGGCGCTACCGCGACTTCGCGGCCGAATTCGATCGGCTGCAGAGCGAGCGCATCGCCGCCTTTCGCGAATATGCCGAAGACATCCAGTCCGGCGCCTATCCGGAGCCGCGCCACATGGTCGAGGCGGATGCCGAGGAAATGCGCAAGTTCGAGGCGTTTCTCGCATCGGAAGGCTACTGAGCGACCTGGCTCAGCCCGCTAGAACAGCGCCTTCAGCTCGTCGAGCTTGTCGTTGACCAGCCAGCCGTAATAGTTCTCTTCGGGCAGCTTTTCCGGTTCCCCGGCGGCGCGGCGCTTCTCGTTCTCGGCCTTGAGCGCATAGGCGCGCTGCTCGGGATTGCCGACATTGTAGAGCGTGGCGGTCAGGCCCGGATTGTGCGAGATGTCGAAGCCGGCGATACTCCGGTAGGCATCGATCGACTTCCTGATGGTCGCCGCGACGTAAGGCAGCGTGAGGTCCGGATCCATGATGGTCTTGTAGACCGCGTTCGGATCGTTGACGTCGAGCTCGGGCAGGCCGGAGACCTTGTGCACGAGATCGCTCATCTGCAGCGCCGTCAGCGGGTTGAGCTGGCCGAGCCCAAATGTCTGGCCGGCATAGTAGGGCTGGAAGAAAGTGGCGCCGAATCGGTCGTTGGGGAAGCTGGTCCCGCCGACGGTCTTGCCGCGGAAGGAGTGGTTCCACACCTGCTCGCGGCATTCCCAAAGATCGTAGCTGTCGTCCGTGGCGGCGCATTTCCTGAATTCCGGCCGCTGGACGAAATCGCTGACGTCCTCGCCGTCATAGGCGAAGGTCAGCTTGCTCGACAGATACGACATCGCCTTGACGTAGTAGGTCTGCAGCCGGTCGTAGGCGTCGACATTATAGGTGTGTTCGCCGACGATGGCGCCGACGATATGCATCGGATCGATGCCATAGGCGGCCGCCACTTTCCTGATCTTGGCGCGAAGCTCGGCATCATTGTGCAGCAGCGCGTAGACCTTGCGATACTTGGCCTGGAAGGTGGTGTTGGTGGCCTGGGTGCGCCGGCTGGAGGCGCCGGGGATATCCGGCTGCACGCCGTTGCGATTGCCTGGCGGCACCATGGTTGCGGCATCGGCCGTTGCCAGCGCCGCGGCCAATGCCAGGCCAACAAAAAGAAGTATGCGTTTCTTCATCCGCCGCCGCCTTTAAAGCATGTCTCCCGAAAGTGGGACCGGTTTCGGAACAAAGACATGCTTGAAATCAAATACTTAAAGCAGGTCGCGTGAATCTTCTTTCACGCGACACGCTTTAAGTCGGGCGGCAAACTAGGTAAAGCGCGCGGGAGAGTCGAGACAAGCAAGCCCCTCGCCCGAACAAAAGGTGGCCAGATGGTACCATCTGGCCACACATCACCGGATTGCCGGCTTTGCCCTCAAAGGATGAACCGCGACAGATCGGTGTTCCGCGACAGATCGCCGACATGCTTCTGCACGTAGTCGGCATCGATGGTGACCGCCGTGCCGTGGCGGTCCGGCGCGTCGTAGGAAATCTCGTCCAGCACTCGCTCCATCACCGTCTGCAGGCGTCTGGCACCGATATTCTCGACGCTGGCGTTGAGATCGACGGCAATGCCGGCAAGCGAATCGATGGCGTCGTCGGTGAACGTCAACTCGACACCTTCGGTCTTCATCAGCGCGATATACTGCTTGATGAGGCTCGCCTCGGTCTCGGTGAGGATGCGGACGAAGTCCTGCTTCTCCAGCGCGCGCAACTCGACGCGGATCGGCAGGCGGCCCTGCAGCTCGGGCAGCAGGTCCGACGGCTTGGAGACGTGGAATGCGCCCGAGGCGATGAACAGGATGTGGTCGGTCTTGATCGGCCCGTATTTGGTCGCAACCGTCGTGCCTTCGACCAGCGGCAGCAGGTCGCGCTGCACGCCTTCACGTGAAACGCCGGCGCCGATGCCGCCTTCGCGCGAGGCGATCTTGTCGATCTCGTCGATGAAGACGATGCCGTCGTTCTCGGCCGATTCCAGCGCCCGGCGTACCACCTCGTCCTGATCGAGCAGCTTGTCGGACTCGTCATTGACCAGAAGCGCATAGGAATCGCGCACCGTGGTCTTGCGGGCCTTGGTCCTGCGGCCACCCATCGCCTTCGACAGCATGTCGTTGATGTTGAGCACGCCGATATTGGCGCCAGGCATGCCGGGAATCTCGAAGCCCGGCATGCCGCCGGTGCCGGTGTCGGCCACCTCGATCTCGATCTCCTTGTCGTCGAGCTCGCCGTCGCGCAGCCTCTTGCGGAAAGAGTCGCGGGTGGCCGGGCTCGCCGTCTTGCCGACGAGGGCTTCAAGCACGCGCTCCTCGGCATTGACCTGGGCGCGGGCCTTGACGTCCTCGCGCATCTTTTCGCGCGTCAGGCCGATGGCGACCTCGACGAGATCGCGCACGATCTGCTCGACGTCGCGGCCGACATAGCCGACCTCGGTGAATTTGGTGGCCTCGACCTTGACGAAGGGCGCGCCGGCGAGCCGCGCCAGGCGGCGCGAGATCTCGGTCTTGCCGACGCCGGTCGGGCCGATCATCAGGATGTTCTTCGGCATCACCTCTTCGCGCATCTGGCCTTCCAGCTGCTGGCGGCGCCAGCGGTTGCGCAGGGCGATCGCCACGGCGCGCTTGGCGTCCTTCTGGCCGATGATGAAGCGGTCGAGTTCCGAAACGATTTCGCGGGGGGAGAAAGTGCTCATAATACTCAAATTCCACTTTGCCACTGCTTGATGGACTCGAACGGATGCAGCAGCATGATCACGTTGAGCGTCAGATTGTCCCGGATGATGTAGCCCGTGCCGAACTCGAAAATGAGCGCCAGGGCCACGATCACCCATATAGGGAGCTTTCGCGCCATCACAAATCCCAGCACCATGAACAGCGTGTCGGACACCGAGTTGATGACGCTGTCGCCGTAATAGTTGAGAGAGATAGTGCCGGCGCGGTAGCGGTCGATGATGAAGGGGCTGTTTTCCAGGAGTTCCCAGCCGCCTTCGATGAGGACAGCGAAGGCGAGCCTCAGCCCGACCGGCGAGCGCGGGAACAGCGCCCAGGCCAGCGCATAGAACAGGAAGCCGTGGATGATGTGCGAAAAGGTGTACCAGTCGGCGATGTGCTGGGAGTTCTCCGAGCTGTTCACCACGCCATGCCAGAGCTTGACGTAGCCGCAGGTGCAGATCGGCGGATGGCCCATGCCGTAGAGGGCGCCGGCCTGGAAAATGAGCAAGGCGAGCACGAGCAGCAGCCCCATGCGCCAGCTGTCTTCATAGGCCGAGAGCGTCTTGTCCTCGCCAAGCGTGTTCATGCGGTCAGTCCCCCTCTTCTTCGTCGCTTTCGGCCGCATCGACGGCCATCAGCAAGACGTCCCCATATTCCGATTGCCGGCGGCCGATCGGCATGAAACCGGCCTTTTCATAGGCGCGGATGGCGCGGCCGTTGTCGGGATGCGGATCGATGATGACGCGCGGCGCGCCTTCCTCGAACAGCGCTTCGACGAATTGGCGGACGATGGCCGAGCCATGACCGATGCCGACCAGGTCCGGCGGGCCGATCGACAAATCGATGCCCAGCGTGCCGAATGGCTGGTCGGCGTAAGGATGGTCGTCCTCGAGATGCGGATCGTAGCTCTGCAGGTAGGCGATCGGCCTGCCGCCCAGCTCGACAATCAGCGGCTCCACCGAGACCGAATCGATATGCCCGCGGATCTCTGCGATCTCCTTTTGCGGATCGTCCCACCATTCGGCGATATGCGGCTCGGCAAGCCAGCGGGCGATCATCGGCAAGTCCTTTTCGGTGACCGGCCGAAAATCGTAGCTATCTTCCTGTTCGACCATGATCTTTTCCAAAAACCGGGTCCCACTTTTTGGGATCATGGCCGGCTGCCTCAGGCATCGAGCGTTTCGACGACGAAGCTGCTGTTGGTGTAGACGCAAATATCGGCCGCGATCTGCATCGCCTTGCGGGCGATCTCCTCGGCATCCTTGTCGGTGTCCATCAGCGCGCGGGCAGCGGCCAGCGCGTAATTACCGCCGGAGCCGATGGCCATGACGCCGTGTTCGGGCTCGAGCACATCGCCGGTGCCGGTCAGCGCCAGCGAGACCGACTTGTCGGCAACCAGCATCATCGCTTCCAGGCGGCGCAAATAGCGGTCGGTGCGCCAGTCCTTGGCGAGCTCGACGCAGGCGCGCGTCAGCTGGTCCGGATATTGTTCGAGCTTGGCCTCGAGGCGCTCAAGGAGGGTGAAGGCGTCGGCGGTGGCGCCGGCAAAACCGGCAATGACGCTGCCGTCCTTGCCGATGCGGCGCACCTTGCGGGCGTTGCCCTTCATGATGGTCTGGCCAAGGCTGACCTGGCCGTCGCCAGCGATCACAACCTTGTTGCCCTTGCGCACGCTGACGATGGTTGTGGCGTGCATGGTCAGTTCATTCGACATTTCCAGCTCCGATTCGCGCTATCCCTTCGAAAGGCGATTGGCGCGGTACGAGTGACTTTTGACGCCATATGTATGCATGTGGCGGGTGATTGCAAACCGCCTCCGGTAAGGCCGATTCCGCCCGGAATGGCAACTGGCAATCGTCGGATCATGCTGATAGAAGGCTCTCGTTTTCAAGCCCGCGCCTCTAAACAGGACAGACTGATGCCGCCCCGTTCCGCAGAAATCAGCCGCAAGACCAAGGAAACCGAGATTTCCGTGTCGGTCCATGTTGACGGCAAGGGCAAATCCGACATTTCGACGGGGGTCGGCTTCTTCGACCATATGCTCGACCAGCTGTCGCGCCATTCGCTGATCGACATGACGATCAAGGCCAAGGGCGATCTGCACATCGACGACCACCACACGGTCGAGGATACCGGCATCGCGATCGGCCAGGCGCTGAGCAAGGCTTTGGGCGAGCGGCGCGGCATCATGCGCTATGCCTCGATCGAGCTCGCCATGGACGAGACCCTGACCCGGGCGGCGATCGATGTTTCCGGCCGGCCGTTCCTGGTCTGGAACGTTTCCTTCTCATCGCCGAAGATCGGCACGTTCGACACCGAGCTGGTGCGCGAGTTCTTCCAGGCGCTGGCGCAGAATGCCGGCGTCACGCTGCATGTGACCAACCATTACGGCGCCAACAACCACCATATCGCCGAGACCTGCTTCAAGGCGGTGGCCCGGGCGCTGCGCGCGGCGTTGGAGTCCGACCCGCGCCAGCCCGATGCGGTGCCGTCCACCAAGGGATCCCTGAAAGGATAACCCTATGGCCAGCTATGTCGTGATGGAGCCGCCGACAGGCGGCAACAAGGCCGAGAATGCGACCCTGGTGCGCGACAGCTTCACCTGGCTCGGCTTCCTGTTCTCGCCGGTCTGGCTCGCCTGGCACCGGCTGTGGATCGAGGCTCTGCTCACCTTCGCCGTCATGGCGATCCTGTCGGTGCTCGGCGAAAAGCTCGGCCTCGAATGGGCCGGATCGGCCCTGTCGCTATTGGCGTCGCTCTACATCGGGCTCGAAGGTCAAGGGCTGCGGATATCGGCGCTGCGCCGCCGCGGCTGGCGGGAATGGGGGGTGGTCGAGGCCGGCAGGCGTGATGATGCCGAGGTCCGCCACGCGCTGGAAGCCGACGAGCGCACTGAAGAGCAGACGCCGATGCCGCGCATCGTTCCCGACACGAGCCTGGCGCGCCCGGCGCAGACGGGCATGGCGCTTGGTCTGACCCATACGCCCGGAAGGCCCTGACATGCGGGTTGCGATCATCGATTACGGGTCGGGCAATCTGCGCTCGGCCACCAAGGCTTTCGAGCGCGCCGCGCATGAGGCGGGCATCGCGGCCACCATCGATCTCACCGCCGACGCCGAGCGCGTCCGCGCCGCCGACCGCATCGTCCTGCCGGGCGTCGGCGCCTATGCCGATTGCGCCGCGGGCCTGCATGCCGTTGCCGGCATGTGGGAAGCGGTGGAAGAGGCGGCCCTTCGCAAAGGACGGCCTTTCCTCGGCATCTGCGTCGGCATGCAATTGATGTCGGAACGCGGCCTCGAAAAGACAATCACCAGGGGCCTCGGCTGGATTTCCGGCGACGTCAAGGAAATCACGCCGAAGGATCCGGCGCTGAAGATTCCGCAGATCGGCTGGAACACGATCGAGCTTGCGCGCAAGCATCCGCTGTTTTCGGGCATCGAGACAGGCCCGAAAGGGCTACATGCCTATTTCGTCCATTCCTACCACCTGGAAGCGAGGAACCCCGCCGAAGTGCTGGCAACGGCCGACTATGGCGGCCCGGTGACGGCGGCGGTTGCCCGCGACAACCTTGCCGGCACGCAGTTCCACCCCGAGAAAAGCCAGGCGCTCGGCCTGGCGCTGATCACCAATTTCCTGAAGTGGAGGCCCTAGGCATGAGCAAGAAGGGCTATTGGATCGCCATGATCGATGTGCGCGACCCGGGCGCGTACAAGAACTACATCGAAGCCAACGCAAAAGCCTTCGCCAAATATGGCGCCAAGTTTCCGGTCCGGGCAGGACGCTACAAGAATCCGGAGGGGCCAACGGGGAACCGCCATGTGGTGGTGGAGTTTTCATCCTACGAAACGGCGCTCGCCTGCTACGAGTCGCCGGAGTACCAGGAAGCCTTGAAGTTCCGGCTGGCGGCGTCGACCGGCCATTTCGTCATCGTCGAGGGCGCCTGACCGTGATCCTCTTTCCCGCCATCGACCTCAAGGACGGCAAATGCGTGCGCCTGAAACACGGCGACATGGCGACCGCCACCATCTACAACGATGACCCGGCGGCCCAGGCCAAGGCTTTCGAGGAGCAGGGCTTCGAGTGGCTGCATGTCGTCGACCTCAACGGCGCCTTCAAGGGCCATAGCGTCAATTCCGCCGCGGTCGGCGCCATCCTCAAGGCGACGAAAAACCCGGTGCAGCTCGGCGGCGGCATCCGCACGCTGGCGCAGATCGAGGACTGGCTGGACCGTGGCCTGACGCGCGTCATCCTGGGCACGATCGCGGTGCGCGAGCCCGAGCTGGTGAAGCAAGCCTGCAAGGCCTTTCCCGGCAGGATAGCCGTCGGCATCGACGCCAAGGGCGGCAAGGTCGCCGTCGAAGGCTGGGCCGAAGCCTCGGAGCTCGGCGTCATCGAGCTGGCGAAGAAGTTCGAGGGCGCGGGCGTCGCCGCCATCATCTACACCGATATCGACCGCGACGGCGTACTCTCCGGCATCAACTGGGACGCCACCATCGATCTCGCCGAGGCGGTGTCGATCCCGGTGATCGCGTCCGGCGGGCTGGCCTCGATCGCCGACATCGTGCGCATGACCATGCCCGACGCCAGGAGGCTCGAAGGCGCGATCTCCGGCCGGGCGCTCTATGACGGGCGCATCGACCCGGCGGAAGCGCTGGCGATCCTGCGCGGCGAAGGGGCGGAGGCAGAATAGTGAACATCTCGATCATCCTGGCGTCCTATGACAGCGGGCATTTTCTCGACGGCTGCGGCCAAGGCCCGGACGCGTTGATTTCCGGCGGGCTGGCCGAAGCTCTAAAGCTCGCCGGCCACGAAGTCGAACTGCATGACATCGGCAAGGTGGTCGAGGATGAAGAGGAGCGCGAGATCGGCACCGGATTTGCCGTCTGCAACGCCGTGTCGGGCGAAGTCCGCATCGCGCTGGACAAGGGGCGGTTTCCCATCGTTCTGGCCGGCAACTGCCTGACCAGCGCCGGCGCGGTGGCCGGCGAAGGCGCGGACGCCATCATCTGGGCCGACCAGCATGGCGACCTCAACACACCCGACACCTCCACCTCCGGCTTTCTCGACGGCATGGCGCTGGCGACGGTGCTTGGCCTGTGCTGGCGGCGGATGGCGGCGCGGATTCCGGGGTTCAAGCCAATCGATCCGGCCCGTTGCGTGCTGGTCAACGCGCGCGACCTCGATCCGGCCGAGAAAGAGCTTTTGGAGAAGCTGCCGATCATCCGCACCGAGTGTCCTGACTGGGTCGGCGCCGCAGCGAAGCTGAAAGCCACGGGCGCCGAGCGCATCCATATGCATGTCGACCTCGACGTGCATGACCCGGAAAAGCTGCAGGCCAATCGCTATACAACGCCCGGCGGGCCGGTGCCGGAGCAGGTGCGCATCGCGATGTGCGGCCTGGCCGGCCCGCTCAGCATCGCAGGGCTCACCATTTCCGCCTACGATCCGGCCTTCGACCCGAAGGGCGACGTGCCGCCGCTGGTCGGCGAGCTGGTGGTCGACCTGCTGTCGACCATGGAGGGCCGCTGATGCTGAAAGCCCGCGTCATTCCCTGCCTCGACGTCAAGAACGGCCGCGTCGTCAAGGGCGTCAATTTCGTCGACCTGGTCGATGCCGGCGATCCGGTCGAGGTCGCCAAGGCCTATGACGCGGCGGGCGCCGACGAGCTCTGCTTCCTCGACATTACCGCGTCGTCCGACAATCGCGAGACGATCTTCGACGTCGTCGGCCGCACGGCGGAGCAATGCTTCATGCCGCTGACCGTCGGCGGCGGCGTGCGCCAGGTGGCCGACATCAGAAAGCTGCTTCTGGCCGGCGCCGACAAGGTGTCGATCAACACGGCGGCGGTGAAGAACCCGGACTTCGTCGCGGAAGCCGCCGACAAGTTCGGCAACCAGTGCATCGTCGTGGCGATCGACGCCAAGAAGGTGTCGGCGGCCGGCGAGGCCGATCGCTGGGAGATCTTCACCCATGGCGGGCGCGAGAAGACCGGCATCGACGCGGTCGAATTCGCCAAGAAGATGGTCGATCGCGGCGCCGGCGAGATCCTGCTTACCTCGATGGACCGGGACGGCACCAAGGCCGGCTACGACATCGCGCTCACCCGCGCCATCGCCGACGCGGTGCGCGTGCCGGTGATCGCTTCGGGCGGCGTCGGCACGCTCGATCACTTGGTCGAAGGCATTCGCGACGGTCATGCCGGCGCGGTGCTTGCCGCCTCGATCTTCCATTTCGGCACCTACACCATCGCCGAGGCCAAGGCGCATATGGCCAAGGCCGGCCTGCCGATGCGGCTGGACTCGGCCGCCCATCGGACTTAAACCGCTGCCATGGCTCAATTTTCCCTCGCCGAGCTGGAAACGATCATCCATCAGCGCGCCCATTCCGGCGACCCTGAGTCGTGGACGGCGAAGCTGTTCGCCAAGGGCATGGACAAGGCGGCGCAGAAGCTCGGCGAGGAGGCGATCGAAGCCGTGATCGCCGCCATTCGCGGCGACCGGCAGGCCCTCGTTTCGGAAAGCGCCGATCTCCTATATCATTGGCTGGTCGTCCTCGGCATCGCGGGCATCCCGCTGGACGACGTGCTGAAGGAGCTCGAAGGCCGCACCAGCCGCTCGGGCATCGCCGAAAAGGCGTCCCGGCCCAGGGGCTGACGGCGAGGAGGGCAGGAGACTCGATGGACCAGCTTGCTCCGACCGAGAAATACTCCCCCTTTCGTTTCTTCTCCGCCGAGCAATGGTCGCAATTCCGCGCCGACACGCCGCTCACGCTCACCGAAGACGAGATCGACCGGCTGCGGTCGCTCAACGACCCGGTCGACCTCGAAGAGGTGAAGCGCATCTATTTGTCGCTTTCCCGCCTGCTTTCGGCGCATGTCGAGGCTAGCCAGCTGCTGTTCAGGCAGCGGCAGGCCTTCTTCAAGGCGCAGGATGTCGTCAAGACGCCCTTCATCATCGGCATCGCCGGCTCGGTCGCGGTCGGCAAATCGACCACGGCCCGCGTGCTCAAGGAATTGCTGGCGCGCTGGCCGTCGAGCCCTAAGGTCGATCTCATCACCACCGACGGCTTCCTTTTGCCCAACGAGATCCTGCGCCGCGACAACCTGATGGAGCGCAAGGGCTTTCCGGACAGCTACGATGTCGGCGCGCTGTTGAGGTTCCTGTCCGGCATCAAGTCGGCGCAACGCGACGTCCGGGCGCCGGTCTATTCGCACCTGACCTATGACGTCATTCCGGGCGAATTCGTCACCATCGACAGACCGGACATATTGATCTTCGAAGGCATCAATGTCTTGCAGCCGGGCAAGCTGCCGAAGGACGGCAAGATCGTGCCGTTCCTGTCCGACTTCTTCGATTTCGCCATCTATATCGACGCCGACGAGAAGCTGATCCACCAGTGGTACATCCAGCGCTTCATGCGCCTGCGCGAAACCGCCTTCCGCAATCCGGACTCCTTCTTCCACCGCTATTCACAGCTCTCGGAGGATGCCGCCCGCGCCATCGCCGAGGGCCTGTGGAGCAACATCAACCTGAAGAACCTGCGCGAGAATATCCTGCCGACCAGGGCGCGCGCCGACCTCATCCTGCGCAAAGGCACCAACCACCTGGTCGAAGAAGTGGCGCTGCGGAAACTCTGATCGAGGGCGTGGAATGCCACGGACCGGCGCGTCGCGCTGGTGCGGTTCAGGCGACGTGCTTCAAGTCTTTGCTTTGACGCATGTCGTTCTCCCAAGACCGCTGCGCACTTTTGGGCGACATGTAACCGGGGCAAAACCGGTGGCGGCCGCGGCGTTATGACTCGGGGGTA
>NZ_LPVS01000084.1:0-7603 GCF_014843905.1 Mesorhizobium silamurunense
ACTCGGCCGAGACCTTTGCCTTGTCGTGGCCATAGGGCAAAAGGTGCTCGTTCGGGATGCCGATCTTGGCGCCGATCTCCTGGATCGGTCTCTTCTTGGCGGCGCGCGCGATCTCGATGTCAGACTTCACTTCGGCCATGACGGCTTTCCTCTGGATTGGGCAGTGGAAGGGAGGGGTTCTATCATTCGTGCATGCTCGAAACGCCGCCCGGACGCAAGGGCATGTTCTAACCCTGTCGCAGTGACGGCGTCAACTTTCATGCAACTATGTTTCCTGCAAAGAAATAAATTGCTGTTCCCGGTCGACCTTCTAGGGGTCTTCGGCGCCCGGTCGTTGCGCCGTATAGAAGCCAGAGCGAATGTCGCTCCGCCGTCTCAAAACAGCCGCGCAATGCACGGAATGCGACAGACGCGACGGCGCAAATCCGCCAGCGCCCGGCCGTGGCCGCAGCGTTACTGGCTGAGCACGTTGCTGATCTCGACCATGTTGGAGCGCACGCGCAGGATATAGAAGCCCATGGTCGTCAGGTGCGTCGGCAAGAGCCAGCCGTCCTCACGGCCATTGGCGATGATGAAGGGCTGGATGCGCAGCGCCGAGACGAACTGCGCGTCCATCGTGTCCCACAAATTCTGCAGGTGCTTTTCCTTGATCACGTCGTCGAAATCGGCCTGAGCGCCCTTCATCAGGCCGTAATAGCCGTAGAGTTGGCCATAGGCGAACCAGAAGCGGTCGTCGGCGCGGAAGTCGAACCAGCCAGCGTTGTGGTTTTCCGCGCGCTCCTTGAGGATAGCCGAGGTCGAGCCGATGTCGGACGAGATGCGGTCGATATATTGCTTCAGATTGTCGGCACGGGCATCGAATGTCGCCTGGCAGGTGGCCAGCCTTGCGTTGAAGGAGCGCAGCTTGCGCACGGCGTCACGATAGTAGCTCGGCGTCGGCGTCTTGGGGCCGAACGGGTTCAAGCCGAAATACCAGGTCTCCTCGTCGAACTGCAGATTGCCGCGCGCATCCTGGAGGTCGGCGTCGATCTGCGAGGTCGTACGTACGCGCCCCAGATTGTCGGCGAGCTCGGTCGCCGTGCGCCGCACCGCCTGGTTGATGCCGCGCTGGAAGGAGGCCTTGTTGTCCATCCAGGGCGTATGGTCCCAGTCGATACCGAACAGGCCCAGCTTGTAGAGGATCATCGACGAGATCCAGGCATTCTGGTTGACGTTGAAGTCGGTAAGGTCCGCCGCCACCTGGGCGATCGCCGAATTGCCACAGGTCTTGGCGGTGTCGGTACCGGCGCCGGCCGAAACCTGCTCTCCCGCGGAAATGCCACGCTTCTCGAAGGTATATTTGTCGATGTAGTTCGGGTTGAAATTATTCCACCACTGGGTGGCGTAGAAGAAATTGGCGTAAAGGCCGATGAGCACCAGCAGGGCGAGGCCGACAACGGCCTTCAGGATCCAGCCGCGCTGCCCATACCAGCGGCCGACCCACATGAACGGCCACAGGATGATGCCGACGAGGAGGCCGATGCCGCGACCGATCCACTGGAAGATCTGGGTGAAGAAACTCACGATCGGATCAAGCATGGCTCTCTTCACCCCTCAGTCAGTCAAGCCGTAAAGGCGTGCGCGGAACGCCGCCTTGTCCTTCAAATATGTGGTTTTCAGAACGTCCACAACATGCGATCGCCAAGCGTCGCTGAAGTCGTCGAAGTCTTTGTAGAAACCCGGTTTATTGAAGACGTAGCGTGAGACGAAGTCCTGCGGCACGAAATCCGAGATCAGCTGGTTGGTGAGCCAGGCATCGGGATGATCGGGCTTGGCGCGCACGACCAGGAAGCGCTGGCGCGGCGGCACATCTTCCAGCTTCAGGTGGCCGAACTGGGCGATCTCGCGCTTGGCGGCGTTGAGGAACGGGAAATTACCGTCGCTGGCGATCAGGTCGGCATGGCCGTGGATCCAGGTCTGCAGCCAGACCTTGTCGACGTCCGTCAGGTTGCGGTTGGGTTCGGCGTCGCGGATCAGCGCCCGCACCACCATCTCGGCGCGATGCTCGAGATAGCCCGAAGCCTCGATCCAGGAGGCGCGCGGCAGTTCTAGTCGGCCGGTCGTAGCGAGGAATTTGAACACCTTGTCGGCGTCGTTGATCGAGAGGTAGCTTACCTGCCAGGGCCGCGAGCGGCGGAATCCTGGGGCCGCCGGATCGCAGATCACCGTCGTCATATCAGGATCGACAAAGACGTAGAGCCCGCCGAAATGGCTGGTCCAGTAGGCATTGTGGCGGAAGATCACTTGGTCGGGCACCAGCGCGTTCTCGCGGATGTCGCCGCAGACCTTGGCGAGATCGACCATGCGCTCGAGCATGGCGTTATCGCGCCAGGCGTCGGGCTCTTGCTTGAGCCGGTCCACCAGCTTGCCGAGCTCGGCCGCCTTGCCCAGCACGTCTTCCGCCGACAGCACCTTGAACTCGACCTGGTTGATCGACAGCAAATCCTCGATGTCGTTGACCTTGGGAACGGAGTCCTCGATCTCGCCGTAGATGACGTCCTTGATGGTCAGCGCGTCGATTGCGCGCTGGTTCTTGGACATGAATTCGAACATCAGCTGCGAGGTGTTTGAGAAGGCGGTGTGCACCACCGGCAGGTCGATCTGTGACGGCGTCAGGATGATGAAGCGGCGGTTGACCTCGTTGGGATCGAGATAGTCGTAGTCGCCGCACTCCTCGGCCACCTCGGGCGAGAAGCCGGTGCGGTCGATCTGGAAGCTCTTCAACTTGGTGGGCTCGAGGCCGAAGGCGACGAGCGCCTTGTTGTAGCGCTGGATGAGATGCGGCTCGTCGACTGCGAGCAGCCGGCCATAGATCAGCTCGTTGTCGCGCAGGAGGTCGGGTTTCTTGGCGTTTTTCACCCTTCCTTCTCCCCGTTTACGGGGAGAAGGTGCCCGAAGGGCGGGTGAGGGGCGCGGACTCCCCTTCTCCCCTTGTGGGAGAAGATGGATCGGCGCGAAGCGCCGAGACGGATGAGGGGTGTTGGCCGGAGTGCCGTCGGTGCCAAGCTGGAGCACCCCTCATCCGTCGCCTTCGGCGACACCTTCTCCCACAAGGGGAGAAGGGGGCGTTGGCGCAACTCAAGCATTCCACAAACCCTTCTTCTTCAGCTCCGTTGGCGCAACTCAAGCATTCCACAAACCCTTCTTCTTCAGCTCCTCCATCTCGCGCGCCGCGCGTTCGCGGAGCCGTGCGTCGCGCAAGAGCTTCTCCACCGCCGCATCGTCGGACTTGTCGGAGTAGCGGAATTCGGAATCGGCGTAGCGGTTGATCTCCTGCATGACCATGTCCATCGAGAACGGCCCGCGCAGTTCCTCGATCATCGCCTTCTTGTCGTCGTAGCTCTTGAGCATGAAGGCTTCCGGCTTCTCGAACCAGTCGTCCGGCAGCTCGATGTCCATGGCGCGCATCTTGATGGCGTCGGTGACATTCTTGATGGCGCGGCCGGTGAAGCGCGGCTCGGCGTCCTTGATCATGTGCAGGTAGGTGCCGATATCGGCCATGGTCTTCGGCGCGCCGTTCTCCTTCATGTAGCGCTCATAGACCTTCATCAGCCCGTCTTCCTGCGGCTTCTCGTGCTCCTCATAGGCTTCGGCCACGGCACGCTGGATCTCCTGCGCGGCATAGAGCTCGTGATCGCCCAGCGGGATCTTGTGGTTCTTGCCGGCAAGCAGCACGAAGATGTCGATGTAGTCATCGCGGGTCTGTGGGCCGTCGACCAGCCAGCGGGCGCCGGCGCGCTGGCGCAGCGCATCGTCGACGTTCTCGGGATAGTTGGAAAACATGCCGAAGGAGCAGTTGCCGCGCACCACGGTGGAAGCGCCGGCAAAAGCATCCATCAACACGCCGGTGATTTCCTGCTGGCCGGCCGACGCGCGGTCGTCGGAGCGGCGCGCCGCCACCTGGTCGATGTCGTCAATGGTGCCGAAGCCGATGGCGCGCGGGTTGAGCACATTGTTGATGAACTGACGGCAGTTCTGGCCGGACTTGCCCTGGTAGGACGAGATCTGGTCGACGCCGAAATTCTCGTAGGCGAAGGGATAGCCGGCAACCTGGCAGTAGCCGTTGACAAGGCCGGCGATCATCTGGATCAGCGTCGTCTTGCCGGTGCCGGGAGCGCCGTCGCCGATGAAGGTGAACAGGAAGCCGCCGAGCTCGACGAAGGGGTTCAGCTCGCGTTCGAAATCATAGGCCATCAGCATCTTGGCCAGCCTGACGGACTGGAATTTGGCGATGTGGTTGCCGACGACCTCTTCCGGCTTCTTGAAGGTCATTACCAAAGGTTTCGAGCGTTTGCCGGGCGCGACGTCGAAGCCGTCGAGGGTGAAGTCGTCGACGTCGATGCGGATATGCGCGTTCTCGAACGGGCCGATGCCATCGAAGCGGCCTTTTCGCGCGAGCAGTCCGTCGATGGCGACACGGGCGAAAGCACGCGCCCGCGTCATCAGGTCGGCATCGTCCTTCGAGCCGGCAATCGCCTTGTCGAGGCCGGCCACGATCGACTTCACCGCGTCCTGCGGCGTGTCGAACAGGAAGTCGGGTTCGGGACTATCGTTCGGCGCCTCGCCGTCGCTGTCGATCAGCTGATAGAGATAGGAGGCGAGGCTGAAGGCGGAAACATAGGCCGACGCCGACAAAAGCTTCTTGAAAGTTGCTGCCTCGTCGCCTTCGAGCGGCGCGCGCGCATTCTTCGCCTGCAGACCTTCGAGGTCGGAACCCTCGGCGAAGACATCCGCTATGGCAAGCGCGATCGCCAAGCTGCGCCGGGCCCGGAAGAGCAGCATGTGCTGAGGAATGGTCATCAACTGGTCGTCGGGATGGATCGCCGCCACCGTCTTCGTCAGCTCGACCTCGCGCGTGCGGCGCACCGAGCCGACCGAGACGGTCGAAACGAAACGGCGGTTGGTGCCGGCGAGCGCGGTGCCGGACTCGCGCGAGGGATCTTCCAGCACGACGATGCGGGTGATGAAGCTTTGCGCGGTGGCGCGGTGCTTTTCGATTGCCGCTTCCGAGATCGTGGTCAGCCCGGTGTCCATGAAGGATGCTCCGCGGTTGAAATCAGACGTCGCTGATGACCTGTCCGTTGGACAGGATGTGGACCTTGTAGCCGGAAAAGATCTTCTGCGCCTCGCCGGCGGCGTAGAGCGCCTGGTAGGCCTCGTGCGGGATCAGCGCGTGGTTCTCGTAGCTCGATACGCCCTGGCGCGCCGCTTCGAGGTCGTCGGTGTTGATGAAGAATTCCTGCGTCGTCTTCTCGCTGGAGAACAGGCCCTTGCGACCGGGCTTCTCGGACTTGGAAAAGACTTCCTGGATGGTCCATGTGAGCAGCCAGGCATTCTCCGGTTTGCGCACCTTGGTGAGCACCTCCGTCACCGTCGAATTGTTTTCGGTGATGCCGGCCGAATAAAAAGGACCGAGCACGACGCGGCGGAGCTGCTTGGGATGCAGCGGCTCGAAATCCTTGTCGAGATTGACCGCGATGGTCGCCGGCGACAGCGTGTAGGCCGAATTCTTCTCGGTGAAATCGTCGAAGCGGTGGGCAAGCTCGGGGTTGAGCAGGCCGTCGACGGGAAGCGGAATGTCGACCCGCTCGTTGAGCTTGCCGTTGGCGTCGACGAGCTGGCGCACCATGCTCTCGGAAGAGTCCTCGACCGTCACCATATAGACCAGCGGCAGGTTGGCGCTGCCGTCGAACGAGGCCCAGTGTACGAGGTAATAGGGCCGCATGGTCTTCGGATTGACCGAGACTTTGGCCGTCTGCGCCAGGATGAAGGGACCGAAGGTCGCCTCGCTCTTGACGTCCTCCAGATAGAGCCGCTCGGCCATCGACTTCTGAAGTGCGGCGGGAAACTCCTTATGGCGCAGGATGAAGTCGGCCATCTCCTCGCGCAGCTCGCCGGCCTGCGGGATGTTGGCGAGCCGAGCATCGGCCTGACGGCGGTCGTTCTCCAGCTCGAGCAGATTCTGGAACACAGGATAGCCGCTGTCGGCGCGCGAAATGCGGAACGTATCCACGTAGCCCAGCCGGTTGCGCCAGCAGGCAAAGGACTTGTCCAGCCGGGCGATGTATTCGGCGACGATCCTGGCGACGATGCCGTGCCGGTAGAGCGGCGAGCGGTCGTCGCGCATGAACACTTCCAGCCCGCTTAGCGCTGCGGTGATGGCGGAGAAATAGCGTGCCGCCGCTTCATTTTCGGGAGTCATGATACTGCCCTGAAGAATGCCGGCACGCCGCCTACGACTGCACGTAGTTGGCGGAATTGTGCTTCTTCATCACCTCGTCGAAGCGACGGGCGAAGGCGTCGTCGGCGAGCTTCTTGCGGCGTTGGATGTCGGCGCTGGCCACCATGTTCTTCTCGTGCATTTCCAAGAGATCGCCGATGTGCTTCTGCGAGGCGGCGCCGATGCCGGCCATCGTCTCTTCGGCCGTGTTGTCGACCTGGCTGCCCAGCGTGTTGATTTTGTGGGCGACGTCCTGCTGGGCGGCCGTCTTCAGCGAGTCTTCCAGCGCCTTGTAGAGGACGATGCGCTGCTCGGTGTCGATGGCCAGCTTGTTGATCAGCGTCGACTGCGCGGCGATCTGGTTGTTGAGGGAGTCCACAAACGTCTGGAACATCGAGGTGTAGCGCTCCAGCGTCTGGCTTTCGGCCAGCAGCTCCTGCTCCTTGGCCTGTTTCTCGTTGTATTCCGTCGCCATCTTCGAACGCTCGCCTTCGAGCTGGGTGCGCTCCTTCTGGCTGGTCGAAGCGGCGATCTTGTTCTCGATATCGAGCAGCATCGGATTGAGCTCCTCGATGCGCTTCTGGACCGTCTCGAGATTGGCCACGGTTGTCTTGCGGCGCTCGATCACCTGCGACAGGCTGGTTTCCGAGGTCTTGTAGCGCTGGTCGAGGATCTGCTTCTGCGCCTTGAGGATACCGACGATGGTGTCCGATTTCGCGAGTAGCTCCTGCAGATTGCCGGCGAGCGACATGTTGCGCACGCGATCGGTGCGCATGCGCTGCTTGCGCTGGGCCGAGAACACGCCGACGAAGTTTTCCCAGCCGGTGTAGTTCTTCATGCTCTCGAATTCGGCGCCGAAGACGTTGGTGGCGTCTTCCAGCCCGATGATCAGGTCGGCGATGTTGCCTTCCATCACCTTCTGCTGCTTCAGCACGTCTTCGATACGGGCGTTCTCGATGTCGAAATTGGCGTCGCCGATCTTCTTGTCGGCCTGGGCGAGCGTGTCGAGCACGGTGCCGGACTGCTCGATCTTGGTGCGCATGTCCTCAACGACCTGCTTGGTCTTGGCAATTTCGGCATCGAAATTCTGCAACGTCGCCATAGGGGCCTCCCGCTTCGGCATCCGGTTTCGTGTCGCACGTGGCGGCGAATATATGTGGGGCCTCAAGGGATTGAAAGAAGGAAGACAAGGAGAAGCGCCAAAACAAAAGAATTGGTTAGGCCCTTGAAAGACAAGGCGAGCATGCTCACGGCGCGAGTAATGCGCTTGGCCTTAAAACAGCTTTAGCTTATACGTAACCGGGGCAAAACCGGTGGTGTTGCGCGCGTGGATCTGCTGTTGGG
>NZ_LPVS01000085.1:0-13142 GCF_014843905.1 Mesorhizobium silamurunense
GTGATCCGAACCTCATGCGCCGGACACCCGGCAGTATGACGCTGCTTCGACTGGCGGCGGAAAGAGCCATCTCGCCGCGGCCATCGGCCTCGCGCTGATCGAGAACGGCGGGCGCGTGCTGTTCACCCGCACCACCGACCTCGTTCAGAAGCTTCAGGTCGCGCGGCGTGAGCTGCAACTCGAATCCGCCATCGCAAAGCTCGACAAGTTCGATCTGCTCATCCTCGATGATCTGACCTACGTCACCAAGGACCAGGCCGAAACGAGCGTGCTCTTCGAACTCATCTCCGCAAGATATGAGCGGCGTTCCATCATGATCACCGCCAATCAGCCTTTTGGAGAATGGAACAGGGTCTTTCCCGATCCCGCCATGACCCTCGCCGCGGTCGATCGGCTTGTTCATCACGCAACGATCTTCGAGATGAATGTCGAAAGCTACCGGCGCAGATCTGCCATGGAAGCTAAACGCCAGCGCGGCAGGCCCGCCTCCTACGCGACAATTAACAACACGCACGAACTTGTCGCGGAGCGACAATCAGAAAACGACGAAAGCCTTGCCAGCGACAATCAGCATGATAATTTGCCCGTGACCGCGCTCTGAGAGTCTCATCCAGATTGTCGCGCGCGTCTCATCCTGATCGTCGCGCAATACCCCGTAGGCGCTGTTCCGGTGGCACCTTTCGCGCGTTGACGTGAGGACGATGTTCGGAGCCTTTGAGGGCTTCGACACATGAAGATTTCAGAGCTTACGCTTAAATCCAGCGATCACGAGCCCGCACGCTGCTCGAAGGTCTCGACTGGCGGCGGGTCCATGAGGCGCGCCGAACCCGCGTCCGGTTCAGGCGGGCTGATCCGCGACCAAGTGAATCAGCCTGGATACCGCTGTCGCGGGCTGTCGGCGAATATGGTCTGATCCGGTCATGGTATTTGCGTCCGGTGCATGACGCCTGCTTGGAAAGCTGAAGGCTTCGCCGAAACTGTTCGCCGACGAGACGACCGCGCCGCTGCTCGATCGGGGCCGCGGCAAGACGAAGACTGGGCAGCTGTGGGCCTATGCCCGCGATGACCGGCCATGGGAGGCAGCCGATCCGCCGGGCGTCGCCTATGTCTATGCGCCGGACCGAAAGGCCGAGCGTCCGATCGCTCATCTCGCAGGCTTCACCGGAATCCTTAGGTCGAGGGCTATGGCGGCTATCGCGTGCTGGCCGAGAAAAGCGGCGTGACGCTCGCCTTCTGCTGGGCATACGTCCGCAGGCGCTTCTAAGAACCGGCTGTATCCGGACCAGCGCCGATCTCTACAGGATTGAGGATGACATCCGCGGCCAGCCGGCGGATGAGTGCCGTCCCGTGCGCCAGGAAAGAAGCCAGCCGATTATCGCCGATCTCGAACCTTGGCTGCGCGAAAAGCTCGGCCTGATTAGCCAGAAGACCAAGCTCGCCGAGGCAATCCGCTACACGCTCTCGCGCTGGGAAGGCCTGACCCGCTTCCTCGATGACCGCCGCATCGAGATCGACTCCAATACAGTCGAGCGCTCCATTCGTCCGATCGCCCTCAATCGGAAGAACGTGCTCTTTGCAGGCTCCGATGGCGGCGCCGAAGACTGGGCAGTCATCGCCGCGCTGATCGAAACCGCCTTATGCCGCGCACGGCATAAGCAGGTTTATGCCGACCGCCGAACTATGCCGAGTGAGCAAGTTTTTACCAACACTTTCCTCAACGTAGCGGTAGCTGGATCGGCATAGCAGCGCTCACCCCGGAGATCGTCATCGGTTATGTCGAGCGACATGCTCTCGATGGCTCCGCCGACAGCGGCAAGGCGATGTGCGGAGTGGTGCGCGCCTTCCTGCGCTATTTGCATCTGAAGGGCTTCATTGCGGTGGCCTTGGCCGATTGTGTGCCGTCGATCCGTCGCTGGCGGCTTGCTGGCCTACCAACCTTCCTGCCACCACAGAAGGTTCAGGTGGTTCTCGATGCCTGCGATCTGACCACGGCAATGGGGCTTCGCGACTATGCGGTTTTGATGGCGCTGGCCAAGCTGGGCTTGCGCGCCAGCGAGGTTGCCGCGCTCAGTCTTGACGATATCGATTGGCAGTCGGGCAGTGTCCTCGTCCATGGCAAGGGACGGCGGCAAGCGATGATGCCGCTACGCCACGACGTCGGTGCAGCTATCGTCGCCTACATCCGGCATGGGCGGCCGGCTTCACCGTGTCGCCGGTTATTTCTGCGAATGCTTGCTCCGCACGTCGGCTTTGCCTCAGGCTGCGCCATCACGATGATCGCGAAGGAGGCCCTCGAGCGGGCGGGTATTCACGGCTATGCGCACCACGGCGCGCACCTCTTCCGCCACAGCCTTGCGACCGACCTGCTGCGGTCGGGGGCCAGCTTTGCCGAGATCGGCCAGTTGCTTCGTCACCGGAGCATCGACAGCACAAGGATCTATGCCAAGCTCGACATCGAGAAGCTGCGCGAACTGAGCCTGCCGTGGCCGGGAGGTGCCGAATGAGCCAGCTTCGAACAGCGCTCGAGCGCTATGTAGGCATGCGCCAGGGGTTGGGATACAAGTACCACGGGCCCGCCTGACGGTTGTCGGATTTCGTCACCTTCATGGAGGCTCGCGGCGCCGAGAGCATCACCACGGCGCTGGCAATGAAGTGGGTGACGTTGATCGGCCGACAACCGAGTTGGTCCATCCGCCTGACCGATGTGCGCTGCTTCGCTCAGCACCTCGCTCATTTCGACCCCCTGACGGAAGTGCCACCTCAAGACGCTGTGTCGCCGGCGCGGCGGGCAAAGCCCTACATCTATACCGATGCTGAGATCACGGCGCTTCTGGCGGCGGCACTGTCGCTGCCGCCGGCCAACGCCCTGCGTCGCTGGACATATCATTGCCTGTTCGGATTGATAGCGGTGGCCGGGCTACGCCATTCCGAAGCGCTCGACCTGCGCCAGGACGACGTCGATCTCGACCAAGGTATCCTCACCATTCGGGAGACGAAGTTCGGCAAGTCGCGGCTGGTCCGCTCCATGCCACGACGGTCGCCGTGCTGTCGGACTATGCCGCGCGACGCGACGCGCATCTCGTCGCGCCTCGTAGCCCCTATTTCTTTGTCGCCGAGCAGGGCGGCAGATTGCTGCACCAATACGTGCACCGGGTGTTCTGGCAGCTGTCGCGACAGATCGGTCTGCGGGAGCGGGGGCAGCGCAATGGTCCGCGGGTTCACGATCTTCGTCACCGTTTCGCCGTCCAGGCCCTGACCAACTGGTATCGTGCGGGCGAAGATGTCGAGCGGGAACTGCCGGTCCTCTCGACCTTTCTCGGCCACGCCAATGTTCGCGACACCTACTGGTACCTATCCGCCGCGCCGGAGCTAATGACCCATGCCGCGCGACTGCTGGATAAGCGGTGGGAGGCTCGCTCATGAGTGCCCCGAACGATCTGGCCGTGCTGATCGAGCGGTGGTTCACCGATCGGCTCATGCGACATCGAGGCGTAAGTTCCAACACCATCGCCTCCTATCGCGACACCTTCCGGCCGACACCTTCCGGCTCCTGTTTGCATTCGCGCAGACACGCCTTGGCAGGTCTCCGTCGCAGTTGACACTGCGGGACTTGGACGCGCCTTTCATCGGCGCATTCCTGGAGGACCTCGAGACACAGCGATCCGCCTCAGTGAGGACCCGGAATCTCCGCCTCACGGCCATTCGGTCTTTCTTCAGATATGCGTCGTTCGAGGAGCCGGCCCATAGCGCCCAGATTCAACGCGTGCTCGCGATCCCGAGCAAGCGATGCGACAAGCGACAGCTTCAGTTTCTCACCAGGCCCGAGATTGAAGCGATCCTGGCCTGTCCGGATCGCAGCACATGGCTGGGACGGCGTGATCACACTCTGCTCTTGCTGGCCGCGCAAACGGGGTTGCGGGTCTCGGAGATCATCGATCTCGACCGGGACTCGGTGATGCTGGGGCACGGTGCCCACGTGCGATGCGTTGGCAAGGGCCGCAAGGAGCGAAGTACGCCGCTCACCAAGGTTGCACAGCAAGCCCTTCGGGGCTGACTCAACGAGCCCAGGAAGCGGGGCGCAACGGCTCTCTTTCCGAACACGCACGGCGGCAAGCTCAGCGCCGACGGCGTGCAGGCGCTGCTGAACAAATATGTCGCCAAAGCGCGCGAAGATTGCGTCACCGTTCGCTCGAAGCGGGTGTCACCCCATGTCTTGCGCCACAGCGCTGCGATGGAGTTGCTGCAGGCGGGCGTCGATTGTTCGGTCATCGCCCTGTGGCTGGGCCATGAGACGATGGAAACGAGGCTGACCTATCTTCACGCACATCTTGAACTGAAGGAATCCGCACTTGCAAGCCCCTGCATTACTGGTCCTTATTCCACGCCGAAACACAAGGGTGTTCTTCCTGCCCTCCTGACGATAGGCCGCGGCTTTTCTTTCCGGAGATTGGCCCGGTCGCGCGACCGCGACACTGCGCGCTCAGAGCGCATAGTATTCCGGTGCAACCGCTTCGGTCGTCACGTGGCCCTGCGTGATATAATCTGTAGTTATGCGGGCCGACCCGCAGGCCATCGTCCAGCCGAGCGGCCCATGGCCGGTGTTCAGGAACAGATTGCTGTAGCGGGTCGGGCCGATCACAGGCGGGCCCCCCGGCGTCATCGCGCGCAGGCCGCTCCAGTTTAGACCAGAGTCGGCATTCATGTGGTTCTTGAGCTCCGGCAGCATTTTAAAGCCATTATTGAGGACGCGCAGCCCTTCTTTGATGTCAACCGCGGTATTGTAGCCGGCGAATTCGGCGCGACCGCCCATCCGCAGGCGATCACCCATAGGCGTGATCATCGCGTGGAGGCCGTCGTCCAGGATCGGACGTGTCGGCCCCCCTTGCCAACCGTTCAAGGGAACGGTTATCGAATGGCCCTTTACCGGAATGATCGGCAGATGGATGCCGAGCCTGCTCGAGAATTTCGGGCTGTAGCTACCAAGCGAGAGAACGAAGGCGTTCGCTTGGATCTCTCCCTTGGTCGTGTGAATATGTGAAATTTTAGTCGCGCTTTCCCGAACGATATCAATGACTTCCGTGCCCATCAAGAAAGTTGCGCCACTCGCCTGTGCCACCCGCGCGATCTCGTTTGTGAACTTGTGGGCATCGCCGCTTTCATCATCAGGGAACAAAACAGCGCCGATGTAGCGGTCGATGACCGGCGCGACGCAAGGTTCCTTTTCTAGGATCTGACCCTTGTCGAGCGTGTCGAAGACGACCCCCCATTCTTCCATCTCCCGGCACATCTGAACAAACTCGGACATCCGTCCGTCAGGAGGGAACATGCGCATGGTTCCGCGGACGGTCTGGTCGTAGGTCAGCCCCTCTTCTGCGCGGATAGCGCGCAGGGTCTCAAGGCTGAGCTGCGCCAGCCGAATGTTGGCAATCATGTTCGCCTTGTGCATCCGGGGCGTGGAATTGGCGAGGAACCTGAGGCCCCAGCCGATCATCGAGGGGATAGCGCTCGGTCTAATCTTCAGCGGCGAATAGTCGTCAAAGAGCATGTTCCCGAGGTTTTTCACGGTGCCGGGCGAGTTCCATGGACCAGAGTCGCTTGGGTTCATCAGGCCGCCATTCGCGAAACTGGTTTCCATGCCTGGGCGGTCCTGACGATCAATCACGGTGACGTCAAGACCGGCCCTCGTCAGCATGTAGGCAGTCGTGCTTCCGACGACGCCAGCTCCCATAACAACAACTGTCATATGGCCTCCAGTCGCATGCTGGCCTCGACCTTCCCCAATCCGGAAGGGCTTGAAGTCCAAGCCGTCGCGCCAGCCTTTGGAAACTGCGTCACGACGTTCTCCTTTCCTCTGACTCCAGGCCGTGACCTCGGCAGCATCCGGCCGAAAAGTCTTGACAAACCAAGGCGCTGACGTTTGGTAACACGCTGCACGGGCTCCAACTTTGGCAGGGAACTCTCTGTTGACGGGCAGTCGACCCGCACATATATCTCGCACGCCACGCGGTTATGCTGGATGCGGTCCGACGGCCCTCTATGACGCCGGCCTCAAATCTTACTTTTCAACACTTAAACTTCCACCTGCTGGTTTCATCTCGATTTCAGTCGGAAATCACCGACGGCCCGTCGATCACTTCCTGCGCGCGGCGCGCTGCGTGATGAGCGATAGGCTAAATTGGGTCGAGTCTGTCCGGATCTTTCCAAGTTCTCCACTCGTAGTTGCGGAGGACGATATACCCGGGCCCAGATCCTATCAGGTAATTGGGATTGAGTGGCGTTTTGCCGAGCGGCGTGCAGATTACATATTGCGGCACGGCAAAGCCGGTGGTGTGCCCACGCAAATTCTCAATAATGTGCATCCCAGTATCAATTGATGTTCTGAAGTGCTCAGCGCCGCGGACCAAGTCGGCATGATACAAATAATATGGTCGCACACGTGCCATAAGGAGTTTGTGGACCAACTCTTTCATCACGTCGACCGAGTCGTTGATGCCTTTCAAGAGAACAGATTGGTTGCCCACCGGAACCCCCGCTTCAAGCAACCGCTCGATAGCTAGTTTCGCTTCAGGCGTGACCTCATTAGGGTGGTTAAAATGAGTATTGATCCAGATTGGATGGTACTTTTTAATCATCTGGCAGAACTCGGGCGTGATCCGCTGCGGCATCGTTACAGGTGTTCGAGTGCCGATCCGAATGATCTGAACGTGCGGAATTTGCCTGAGCCCCGACAGCGCGTACTCAATCCTACTATCCCCCATCGTCAGCGGATCACCCCCGCTTAACAGTACGTCCCGAATCTCTGGCCGGTCGGCGACATATGCTATGCCTTTGTCGATCAGAGCTCGATTGCTGACGATTGAATCTCGGCCCGCGTGAACCTTGCGTGAGCAATGTCTGCAGTAGATGGCGCATAAACTGGTGATATGAAAAAGTACGCGATCTGGGTACCTGTGAACGATGCAACTCACGTCGGTCTTTCCCTCCTTCCAAAGAGGGTTTTCGGAAGCAACGCCCGATTGGTGGAATGATGGGAGCTGATCAATATGGAAGACGTCATCAAGCTCCTTGATGTTAGGTATAGCCTGTAGGCGCACTGGATCGTTCGGATCGTCCTGGTCGATCAGCGAAAGATAATACGGCGTTACCCGGAAAACATACCGCTCACTCACCTTGTGAAAAGCTTCTTCTTCTTCAGGCGTAGTGTTTATAAGGTCCTTCAGCGCGTCGAGTGTGGTGACGCTGTTAGAAAGTTGCCAATGCCAGCTATCCCAGTCGTTATTTCGTGTATCTCCTCCGGCCGTTTCGGTCAGCATTCCAGGTCTCCGATTCGAGTACTTCTCTGTGGGTCGGCTTTTGGTTTGCAATGTGCGGTTGGCAACTCGGTCCTAGAAGGTGTCTAAAGCATATTTACTTCTAGTAGTCTGTGCTTCACGCTCGTTAAAAAGTTCCATCAGGTTATTAAGAGCCCGCATGGAATGTCTGGAATGACGAAGGTGTCGGACGGCCCTACTCGAGACCCTATATGTTGACCCCGGAGGCCGGACTAGTTGGGGAGTGTCAGCTAAGGAGTCTGCGGCGATTTTGATCGGGAGACCGCGCAAAAGGGACATCGATCCACCCTCACTCTCTCCCAGATTGATGGTGTGGAACGGCTCCTCCGACGTCAGAGTGCTAAAGGTGGCTGTTGTTTCAACGCCACAACCGCACCGTTCCCCAAGAGTGAATGTCTAAAAATGCCCCCCTTGCCAACGGAACCGTTCCACATATGGAACAAGAGCGCCGATGGCCATCCCGCAGGAACGCGAACCAGCGCTGGAGTCTGGACTTCTCCGACGCGCTGCCGCCTCCGCATCCTGTGTGTCATCGGTGACTTCAGCCGGGAGTACATCGCAGCGATCATCTACAACTCGCTCTCCGGCGAGCGGGTGGCGCGGGAATTCGATCAAATCGCGGAGCGGCGCGGCTATCCCTCTATGATTGCTTCGGCTACGGCAACTAGCTGACCTCCAACGCCATTTTGGCGTGGCAGGAGGAGCGGCAGGTCGAGTGGAGTCTATCGCGCCGGGCAAGCCGAGTCGGTCGGCTCGCCGGCGCAAGAAGTCGAGGTGACGCCCTTGGTTTAGGCCCCTAGGTCCATAGGTCGACGTCGCGACAGAGGAATTCGCTGCCCTGACCCACCCGAAGGGTCTTCGGATAGCAGATCGTGCTGCATACCCACTCACGTGTCCAAAAAACCTTTTGAAGTCCGATCGGGGGTGCCGATTCAAGTCCGATTGACAGACAGATTCGCCAACGAGATCTGCCGAGTGTGTCATAGCCGCTCCTCCGTTGGTGCGCTCGCTTTATCAGGCACCCGGAAAACCCAATAATGCGCGTCCTCGTCGTAGTATCTGGCATTGCTTAGATAACATGCCCGCATAAGGACGCCCGCATCCTGCAGACGACGCACTTCGTCTTCAAAGGATGTTGCCTCCGCATAGCTCTTGCGGGTGCTCGCGATGACAAATCCGTTCGGGCGCGTGACGCGAGCCAGTTCGCGCAGCCCATCCGGACGGGCATGCCTGTGCGTGAAGACGCCGCAACAGACTGTGATGTCATAGATCGCGTTGGAGTAATCGGAGAGTGGACCGTTAAGGTCGACATCGCCTTGCACATGGCGGTAGATACCGGTCTCCTGGGCCTTTTCGGCCATCTCCCCGATGAGGTCGAACCCGTCGATCAACTGAAAGCCTAGGCGTTTCAGCTGCAGACCGACGAGGCCCGTTCCGCAGCCAGCGTCTAGGATTGTAGTGGCTGCTCGCTCCTTGGCCAAGTAGGCCGTCTGGATGGCGGCCGCCAGTTCTGCCACGACTAGCGGGCCGCAATACCCCTGACGGCCGACATAGAGATCGTAGGTACCGGCCCGATCGCGATAGTACTGTGCCAAATAACCAACATCCGTTTCGGGTGCATGGGAAGGGTTCTTTCGCGCGGTTTGGTCTAGCGCGGACTGTTGATCGGGGATTTTCATGACAGTTCCTCAAGTTAGACGCAGATCGGATGCAGCGCACTCGTCTTCGGCGGCGCAATGGCGCGGCAGAAATTTTCCTTTGCCGTATCGCCGTGCATGGAAAACCGAACCGAGGCACGGCGCGAAAAACCGTGCGGTGTGACGGCCTGGCTTACGGTCGTGCAGGGCATCTATGTCTCTCCTATTGTGTGGGGGACAAGAGTTGGCTGCCCTCTTCGTCCGGCTGGCAGCTCCTGCCGGCTTGCGACTAGGGAGTTTCAAAAGTCGTGCCAACTGCGCCATAAAAGCCTTAGAAAAAATTATTCTGCATATCTTTTAATGACTTACATGAGAGTTCAGCAGGAAGCCAAGCGGAACGGCACCGTGTCGGATACTCGACAAAGCCGACAGAAAGTGTCATGGCCCGGCATTTCCCAGGAATGGAGGAAAGAGCTCATCAACGGCACGTAACGTTGACTGCAGCGTGCGCGAATGCCCGTGATCCGCCCTATCGCTGCAACCTCTTCCCTGCTGAGATCATGGCTCCTGTGGTTGCTATACTTCCGCTTTCCGCTCAGTCTGCGCATAGTCCAGGACAGCTGCAGCCGCGGCATCATCGCCAGGCGTCAGACGATCAGCGCCTCGGGCGAGAGGTTCGGCCGGCATTTCGCCAACCATCCTTCGCCGCTCGGCCGGCTGCTGCGGCGACAAATGGCATCTCAATGAACTTGTCGTCACCGTTCGCCAGGGAGAAGCAGTGGCTTTGGCCGGTCTTCGAGCATCACGGCTTCGTGCTATTGTTCTGGTGGAGATTCGGTGGAACGCGAAGCCCGCAAAGCGTCTGATGGAAAGCTGCTGTAGAAGCAGGGACTGTTCAATACCAATCCGGTCTCTCCGAAGCGGTCCCGCCATAAAGGCAGGTACCAGTCTAACAACCGCAAACTGTTGACTGTTTACCTTTATAACAGTTATGTATCAGAATTATGAAGATCAGGATAAATCATTGTAAAGTAACTTGCGCCATGCTTGACGCCTCTGATCGGCGGGAGCATATATTATGCGAAGAAGATGCCTGAGAGGAAGCATCATAAGGGCCGTCCTTAACGCGGAGTTTTCTGCTCGATCTACACTAGCCGCGCAGGCGAACAGGTGAGGATTGCTGCCGATTCCTAACAACGGCTGTTTTGCCATGTGGCAATCTGGTGACTTCTGCATTAGCAGGGAGATCGAAAATGTTTCTTAAAGCCGACGGAAGTGAAGTATGGCTGCAGAGCTCGACAAGATTGCCGTATCTATCCCTTGCCGGCGTCATTGAATCTTCAGAAGACTATGTCGCAATTCGACCAAGGCTGCGTCGGGTCTACGAGCAGCTTTCCGGCATAGCCTCCGACGACGCATTCCTGGTGCAGGAACTCGAGGACGGCGGCGCCTTGGTCTTCTGCGCCCGACCCGACAAGAATTGCGCTTTGCTGCTGCTAGGAAAATTTCATCGAGGCCGGGAGAGGCGAAAACCATGTGCTGTTCTCGAAAACCTCGTCGAAATGATCCGGAACAGCTTAGATGGAATCGGCCGGCAAGCCGGCGCGACCATCCGTTTCGAGGTCGTGCAGCCCGAGTTGGCAATGCGTGCCCGCTGAAGGAGAGGTCATGAGCCAGCGCATCGTCCTCATTGACCACCAAATCGCTCCTCATCCAGATGATGCATCTTGCCAAGCAGAGGCATTGCGGGGCTTGTCGAGACGGAGCGCGTCAAGTCATCGTGCCGGCTGCCGTGCCCAGCCAGCTCCAGCACCATCCCCTGCGGGCGCCGGCCTATCCGGCGGAAAACGACGCTCCTGCATCAGACTACCCGCTCGAATCCTGGCCGGAATGGTCTGCCGAGGAGGGGATCGCGGCAAAAAGCGCCTCTCGTGGTGCCAAATTCTACCATTTCGACATGCTCGTCGAAGCCGCTAGCGCCGGCCACGGCGTGGCTTTGCTGACCTTGCCCTTCGTCGAGAATGACCTGTGTACCGGGCGGCTGACGTTGACCTGCACCACCATACGCTTCGGCCACGGCACCTATTGCCTGGTCCAACCGCTCTATACGGAGGGCCGGACCATCCTGGACCATTTCAAAGTCTGTTGCAGACGGAAGCGGCCTGCTACTCGCAGCAGACTACGGCGATCTGACCACCGATCACACGTCATTGCCGCAGGCGAGCCTCATTTTCGGTTAGGCTGGCGCCGCCGACGTTTCGGTCGGCAAAACCAGACAGTTTTTCGAATGGTCGGACCACCCCCGGAAATATCGCAGCTTCAATCTGGCAGAAACAATCGTCGATAAAGCCGTCGAACAATTTGGGGATCGTCAATGAAAAAGATACTGGTGATTGGCGCAGGCAAAATCGGAACGGCGATTTCCGATCTGCTCTCCGCAGACAGCTTATATGAAGTCACGCTGGCAGATGCGACCGCGGCCTCGCTGGCCAGACTTCCCGCGCATCCCCGTGTGCAGACCGCAACGCTGGACGTCCACGATCCGGATCAGCTATGCAGCGCACTGCAAGGTAAATTCGCCGTGCTCACCGCGGTGCCGTTCCATCTGACCGTCCGCATCGCCGATGCTGCAGTTGCCGCCGGGGTGCATTATCTCGATCTGACCGAAGACGTCGGGAGCACCCGGCAGATTAAAACGCTGGCCCAATCCGCTAGCAGCGCGCTGATCCCACAATGCGGTCTCGCTCCCGGTTTTATCTCGATCGTGGCGCATCATCTGATTAGCGGATTCGACCACGTCGACTCGGTGCGGCTGCGCGTCGGCGCGCTCCCGCAATATCCCGCCAACGCGCTGCATTACAATCTGACCTGGAGCACCGAGGGGGTGATCAACGAGTATTGCGAGCCTTGCGAGGCGATCGCCAACGGCCGACGTGTCGAAGTGCCGGCGCTCGAGGAGTGCGAGGAATTCTCTCTCGATGGGGCTCGCTATGAGGCCTTCAATACGTCCGGCGGTTTGGGCACGCTGTGCGAAGCCCTTCAGGGCCAGGTGCGGACGCTGAATTATCGCAGTATCCGCTATCCAGGCCATGCCGCCCTGATGAAGGCGCTGCTTCACGACCTTCGTCTAAGCGAGCGACGTGAACTGTTGAAGGAAATTCTCGAGTATGCCGTGCCGACCACTCTGCAGGACGTGGTGATCATTATGGTCATTGTCAGCGGACTCAAGCAGGGCCGCCTAATCGAGGAAACTTACGTCAACAAGATTTACCCTCAGGTGATCGACGGCAGGCCGATGAGCGCAATCCAGGCGACCACGGCCGTTGGAATCTGCACCGTGCTAGACCTGCTGGCCAATGGCCGGCTACCGCAGCAGGGACTGATCTGCCAGGAGCAGATCAAGTTGCCAGAATTCCTGGCCAATCGCTTCGGCGCCGTCTATGCCTCTGCATCCGCTACGCCCGCCGCGGATGCGACAGCTGCTGCGGCGGAGCGGCAGCAGGTCGCGCTCGTTTGAGACGTTTCGTCATCTCGGAGATGACGGGGTCTCGATGACGGCAACAAGGCTGTCTTCCACGCGATGCGGCGTGCTGTTTGCCGAGGATGTGACGCGCATCTCCGCGGCGGTTGGCACACCGTTTTGTTGCAATTCCGGCAGTTCGCGCCAGCGCTACCACAACGACGCGTTCGCCCCGATCATGCGCGAATATTTGACACGTCCCGGCGGCTCGCCCCGTCTTGAATTAGCGACCTGATCTCAACAGTCATCGAGGGCGCGCGACAGTCTGTGTTTCATGATGCGCAGGCTTGGCGTGCGCTCGAATTCGTCGATAATCGCGATGTAGCGAGGGCTCTGATATGGGGCCAGTCGGCTAGAGAGCCATGCGGACAACTCGGCGGGATTAATCTCACGCCCGTTCCGTGGCTTCACGAAAAGCTTTATATCCTGCTCGCCGATTTCGGCCGCAACTCCGACCATCGCGCATTCCTCAATCGCAGGATGGTCGGCGGCGACATGCTCGACCTCCCAAGCAGACACATTTTCGCCGCGGCAATGCACGCTATCGGTCATGCGCCCGTGGAAGAAGAGGTTACCCATAGCATCAAAGGGGCCGAGGTTGCCTGGGCGGATTCAAGCGGTCGTCGCAACACCTGAACGAAGGAGGTTGCGATG